>CAIKQM010000437.1 GCA_903829565.1 uncultured Planctomycetota bacterium | reverse complement strand
TGCTGGAAGGCAAAGCGCGCCTGGCCGGCGCAGGAGGGGTGCGGACAGAAGGCGGGTGTGAAGGCGGTCATGGCGGAGGTGCTCCGCCCATACGGACGAAGCGCGCGCGCCAAGTGGGACAGCTAGTTGGGAATTCCGCGCACACTGGTCGGGGCCAGTATCACACGATCACTGTCCCCGCCTATACACCCACACCGACAAGTCCCGACTCTCCACATACAACGGCCAAACCCTCTCCAACCGACACTCCTCCCTCAAAAACCGACCAAACCTCTCCGCCTCCCCCGCCGGCCAAGCCTTCACCTGCTCGGGATTCACCACCAGCCACATGTCACGCCCTGAACGAGCCCACTGGCGCAGCTCATCCACCCGCCAACGGTCGAGCACGCCGTAACGGCGGGGATGACGGAGTTCATCGGGCACGGCACCGGCGTAGAACTCGGCAACAGTGGCCTCCATCCCGAACACTAGGTCGTCGGCTTGACGGCTGCGTTCAACGAAGGTGTAGGCCTCGCGCCATTGCGGGCGTTCGCCTTGGCGCACGCTGAAGTACAAGCCACATGATACGAGGGCCGGCAAGACCAGAACGGGAAGCCACAACCCGAAGCGTTCTTTGATCGGCCAAGCAGCGAGCAAAGCAATCCAAGGGAGCAGAAAGAACACGTACTGAGCGGAGACACGGACCTGCGTTGCAACTAGGAGTGCTGCAAATCCTGCGAGCAGCACCGCGACCAAGATCACGCCGCCTAGTCGATCGCGAGCAGACCACGCGAACCACGCTCCGCACAAGGCGGCGGCAAGCAGCAGCGGGCTGACGTGGTAGCCGGTCGTCTTGAGGTAGTGACTGATGGATGCGAGTGCATCGGCCTGGCCTTTCTGGCCGCGATAGGACTCGAAGGCATCCCATGCGAAGGGCGCGATCAAAGCACCGGCGAGCACAGCGCAAAGCACAAGACTGCGGCGGTACTTGCGTGCGAGCGCAGGATCCCAAGGTGCAAGCCACGCGATCGCCAAAGCGAACGCAGGGACCAGAAGAGCGACGGACGGGTGCAGGGCACTGGCTGCACCGATCACCGCGAGTCCGAGATACAAGCGCACGAGGTGTCCGCCGGCGATGGCACGCAAGCAGACGCCAGTGCCAAGGAGTGCGACGAGCTGAGCCAGCGTGTAGAAGCGCGCGGTCTGTGACCAATAGACATGCCAAGCACTGACGGCGATCATCAGTGCAGCAGCTGAAGCACGCAACTCGCCTGCCCACGAGCGAAACGCCCACCATGTGGCGGGAACACACGCGATTCCAGCCAAGGCCGGAGCGAGCCGCAAGCTCCACGCCTCGGGTGTGCTGGTGGTAGCGGCCACCGTCCAGCCCACAATGCGGTACCCCAACGGGTTGAGCAGCTTGTCAAGTCCACCTGACGAGGCCAAGTCCGCCCAAGTGAGCACCTCGTCGTACCACAGGCTCCACTCATCTAGGCGCCACAAGCGCAGCAACGCACAGGCACAAGCGAGAGCCAACACGATCCGCGGCGCAGATCGAGAAAACTTTTCGCTGTGTGCAGGGACAGAGGGAACTGGGGTGCTCACGGTGCAGGATTCAGGCCGCAACAGACTGTTCCAAAGGCGAGAGCCCATCGCAAGTCAC
>CAIKQM010000436.1 GCA_903829565.1 uncultured Planctomycetota bacterium | reverse complement strand
TCGCACGGGGGTCTTTCGGCCGCTAGGATCGTGGCGTCAAAGCAACCAGATACCTGTGGACCAGCTCTCTTCCCGATCATCGCTCTCTCGCCCGAAGCTGCGCGTCGTCGCCGACCGCAGGGAAGGGGAGTGCGTCGTTGCCGATGAACTCGAGGCGTTGTTGCGAGCGCAACCGACCGCGGTGTTGGGCTTGGCAACGGGCGGCACGATGACGGGCTTGTATGCCGAGTTGGCTGCACGGCATGAGGCGGGCCGTCTGTCCTTCGCGCGCGCGCGCGGCTTCAACTTGGACGAGTACCTCGGCTTGGGCGCGCAGGACCCGCGCAGCTTTGCGGCCTACATGCGCACTGCGTTGTTGCAGCATGTGGACTTTGCGCCTGGTGCCGCGCGTGTGCCGCGTGGCGATGCGCCGGACCATCAGGCCGAAGCAAGTGCTTGGGAGCACGACCTTACCGTAGCGGGAGGCATCGACTTGCAGCTCTTGGGCATCGGTCGTAATGGTCACATTGGCTTCAACGAGCCTGGTTCGCCGCGCGACTCGCGCACGCGCGTGATCGAGCTGCATGCGACGACACGCGAGGATGCTGCCGCGGCCTTTGGCGGCTTGGCGCAGGTGCCCACGCATGCGTTGACCATGGGCATCGCTTCCATCTTGGATGCGCGGCGCATCGTGTTGCTGGCCTTCGGGCGATCAAAGGCCGCGATGGTGCGCCGCATGCTGCAGGACGCGCCCAGCGCGGAGTGTCCGGCGAGCTTCTTGCAGCATCACGCGAACACCTTGGTCGTGCTCGATCGCGAGGCCGCGGCCGAGTTGACGGTTACTTGAGGTGTCCAACTTCGCGCCGCTCTTGGTCGGAGTAGATGGTGGTGCCACATCCGTGCGCGCGCATGTGGTCAGCGTGCAGCACGGGCTCTTGGTGGATGCGGGCGCATCGGCGGCCGCGACCTTTGCTGATGGTGCTGCAGGCGGAGCCTTCGCAGCAGTGGCTATCCAGCAGCAATTGGACGAACAAGCAGCGCACGCCGTACACCCGACTCTGGCCGAACAGCGTGAAGCACAGCATCGCGCTCGGATCACGGCGGCCGTCGTCGCTCAGGCCCTGCGTGGCGTGTCCAGTACTTTGGACAAGCTGCCTGCTGTGCGCGTGGGTGTGTGCTGGCCCGGACTCAAGACCGCCGATGGGCGCGGGATCTTGGTGGCCAAGAACGGCCCACGTTGTCTGGATTTCTTGACCGAGCTGGAGGCCGCGCTGGTCGCCGAGGGCGTTGCGTTGGCTGCACCTTTGCCCGCCTTGATGTCCGATGGCTTGGCTTGTGGTCTGGGCGAACGCCTTGCCGCAGCGGGTGCGCTGCGCGGTGTCCAGCAGGCGTGGTACTTCGGTGGTGGGACAGGTCTGGCCGAAGCGGTGCTCGTCGATGGCCAGGTTCTGACGGTAGATCAGCTCGGCCCTGGTTGGAAGCGCGGCTGGGAGCTGCGTTCGCGCACCTTTCAGGGGACTTTTGAAGAGCTAGTATCCGCGCGCGGCATGGATGCACGCTGGCGCACGCTGTCAAAGGTGGTTGACAGCGCGTTGCATGTGGACGAGGCGGCGCGCCGCGGGGAAACAGCGGCCTTGGCCGTCATGCGCCAAGCGGCAGCGGCCTTCGCCGAGCTGATGGTGGAGCGCCTGCTCAAGATGCATGCGGACCGCGGTGTGGTGCTGCAACGCATCGTGGTGGGCCAACGTGTGGGGGCGTGGTTGGCCGACGAGGCGCTGGCCCCTTGTTTGGCGGATGTGTTGCGCGCCGAGCTGGCCACGCGCCTGAGCATGGATGCCCCGGCCGCCGTGCTGCGCTTGTGGTTGCCGGAGGGTGTCGAGCGTCCCGAGCGCTTGATTGCTTCGCGCTTGCATGCGGCACCCGCCTTTGGCGCAGCTTCGATGTGGTTGCAACAGGAAGGCGAAGAGGCCGCGGCGCGCGGTTAGTGGTGCCATGACAGGCTTCGCGTTCAGCGCCATCGATTGGGCCGTAGTGGCGGGCGTGCTGCTGCTTACCTCTCTGTTCGGGATGTGGTTCGGTCGCGGCGCGACGATGCGCGAGTTCTTCTTGGGCGGCAAACAGCTGCCTTGGTGGGCCGTCAGCGCCTCCATCGTGGCGACCGAGATCAGCGCGCTGACCTTGGTCTCGTTGCCAGCGATCGTGTACTTCGAGGGCGGCAGTTCGACCTACCTGCAACTCACCTTGATCGGCAGCGTGGTGGCGCGCTTTGCCATCGCGTGGTGGTTGGTGCCTGCGTACTACGAGCAGGAGATCTACAGTCCTTACGATTGGGTAGGACGGCGACTGGGCGAGCCCGTGCGCCGCATGATGACCTTCCTCGGCGCGGTGGGTGGCACCTTGTCGCAAGCCGCGCGCGTGTACTTGACGGCGGTCGTGCTGGAGATCCTGCTCGCCGGGCAACTGGCGGCGCTCGAACAGTCCACAGGTGTGCCCAGCATCGCGCTGTCGATCGGCCTCATCACGCTAGTGGCCGTGGTGTGGACCTGGCTGGGCGGCATCGTCACGGTCGTGTGGACCGATGTGCTGCTGTTCGTGGCCTTTGTGGCCTCGTCTCTCGCGGTGTTCGTGTGGATCGTGAGCCGCCTCGACGGCGGCGTGGGCGCGCTGTGGGAGTACGGAGTCGAGAGCGGCCGAGCACGCATCCTCGACTTCGATACCAGCCCCACCAAGGCCTACACCTTCTGGGCGGCGTTGCTCGCCACGGGCTTCGGCAACATCGGTGCCTACGGTGTCGATCAGTTGATGGCCCAACGCATCCTCTGTTGTCGCGGTGTGCGCGAAGCGCGCTTGGCCGTGACGACTAGCGCGGTGGCGGTACTCGTGGGGCTGTTGGTGGCCTGGGTGGGGATCGCACTGGCCGCGTGGTACGCGGCTCATCCGCTGCAGGGCGAAGCTCTGGCGTTGGTGCAAGAGAAGCGCGACCGCATCCTGCCGGTCTTTGTGGCAACGACTCTGCCCGAAGGCCTGCGCGGCTTCGTGGTGGCGGGTGTGTTTGCTGCCGCGATTTCGAGCTTGGATGCGGTCCTGGCGGCCTTGGCACAGACGGTGTTGCACGCGTGGATGCCCAACCACGCGCGAGACGATGGTCGTGCTCTGCGCACGTCGCGCTGGCTGATCCTCGGCTTCGGTGTGCTGATCGCGGCGGTGGCATGGGCCATGGATCCTCTGTCGCGCTCCTATGCATCCCTTTTGGACTTGGGGCTCTCGATGGCGGGCTACACACAGGGCGCGTTGCTAGCAGCGTTCCTGCTGGCGTTGCGTTGGCCTCAGATCGGTGGGTCCGGCTGGTTGTGGGCCGCACCTGTGTCGGCCCTGATGGTCTACGCGGTGGCGTGGCAGGGTCCAGTCCCGCAACTCGTCGTCGGCGCCAGCGGGATGCTGGTGTTGGCCCTTTGGTGGAGTCGTCGCGGTCTGGGCCCGGTTCGTCACGCAGGAGGCACGGCCACATGGGCTTTGGCTGCCACTCTCGTGCTCGCGTGGTGGTTGGCAGGACATGGCGCCTTGGCGACTGAGCAAGGACCCGGTCGACCGCCGGTGCTTCAACCGCTCGCTTGGCCTTGGTATGTTCCGCTTGGCTGCGCTGTCTCGATGGCGCTCGGCGTGCTGTTGGCGCGACCGGGCGATGCGACGCGCACCGAGACTCCATGAACCGCATCTACACCGCCGCCACACTCCTCGTTCTCCTCGTACTGTCCAGCTTCCTCGGGTCTTGCGAGAGCATCCCCAAAGAAGCGAAGACTCGCACGCGCACGCGCGCCATGTGGGTCACGCGCTTTGATTACAAGACGCGCGCGGATCTGGAGACGATCGCCGAGAACTGCCGCAGTGCGGGCGTGACGACGATCCTGTTCCAAGTGCGCGGCAACGGCACGGCGTTCTACCGTTCGAGCTACGAGCCGTGGGCCGAGCAGTTCGAGTTCAGTGATCCGGGCTTCGACCCGTTGGCCGTGATGGTCGAAGAAGGTCATCGCCGTGGCATGCAAGTGCATGCGTGGATCAACGTGATGCCCGCGTGGCGTGGCGGCACGCCGCCGAAGGAGCTCAAGCAGCTCTACAACGCGCATCCGGAATGGATGTGGTACGACCAGAACGGCAAGCGCCAGGAGTTGAGCAAGGACTTCTATGTCTCGCTGAACCCTGCGCTGCCGGAAGTGCGTCGGTACTTGGTGAATGTGTGTCGCGACATCGTGGGCCGCTATGGCGTCGATGGTCTGCACTTGGACTACATCCGCATGCCGAGCGAACCTCCGGCCACGCCGAAGGGCTCGAACTCGGATTGGCTGCGCGATCCCAAGACCGTGGCCTTGTTTGAGGCGGAAACGGGCAAGAAGCCCGATCAAGATCGCGCCGCGTGGACGCAATGGAAGGCTGATCAGATCACCAACTTGTTGCGCGACATTCGTCACATGGTCAACACGACCAAGCGCAACTGCGAACTGACGGCGGCCACGGGCACCGATCCCAAGCACCACCTGACGAACTACGCACAGGACATTGATCAGTGGATGAAAGATAGCCTGCTCGACGCGGTCTATCCCATGAACTACACCGATGATGTCGCCAAGTACTCGCAGGTCTGCGACCAGTGGAAGGTCATTGCGCGTGGCACCCCGGTGGTCATGGGCATGATGATGGGCTCGAAGGACATCGACAACCAAGTGGCACGCATCCAGCGTGCTTTGGATGTGCACAACGGTGTGTCGTACTTCGCGTACGCCGAGTTGTTCCCTTCAGCCGGTGACGGGCAGGACGCGGCGGGCAAGGATAAGGCCTTTGTGCGTGAGCGCATTCGCAAGGCCATGATGCCCAAGCTCGACGAGTTGTCGCGCTCCGGCAGCTAATCGTTCAGCGCGCCAGCCACTCACCCAAGAGATCGCCGAGCTCCTCGAAGAAGGGGTCGGCGATCTCTGCATATTCGTACTTGCCGTCGTTCAACACACCATCGGCATTGGTGTACAGCACCGCAGTGACCAGCAAGGTGCGTCCGGTTTGCTTGTCAGCCAGCCAGGCGTTCTCGGTCGAGAAGCCATAGGCGCGACCGATCTTGTTGGCATAGGTCCAGCGCTCGCGCGCTCCGTGCTTCAGCAGCCCGGGCAACAGGAACTTGTAACGGCCCGATTCCGTTCCATGGTCGCTGCTCGCCGTGGCGACAAGGAATGCGCGATGCGTGTCGGTCAAGGCCCATCCCGCGCTCGAGGCTGTCGTGAGTAGCTTGGCAAGTTGCGGCTCAACTAGCATTCCCAAGGCCGCTTGCAACTCACTCAAAGCCACGCGGTTCTTTGTCGAGAAGTCCATCGGCTGGGCCACTAGCTCACCGTTGTCGCGCGTCCAGCTGGTGCCCACTTGCCAACCGTTCATGCGCAGAGGCGGGTACTCGCCTTGATCGTTGCGCGCCGGCAGCAGGCTCTGCCACTCACCCTTGTCATTGCGCCACAAGATCTGCGGCGTCTGGCGGTTCTGAGCTTCGGTGCGCGCCACCGACAAGCGATGCAGTGCGCGTACGCTGGTCAAGCCGGCGGAGGTGCACATGCGGTGCAGCTCCGCGCGCCCGGCGTAGTCCACACAGCGGTTGTAAGCCGGGTTGTCACTCACCAAGAAGAGCTTGCGTACTTCGTGGCGCAGGGTGACCTGCGCTCCGTCCGCATTGCTGCTGTCGCTGCGGTACGCGACGTCCCCGTCGAAGAGCGGTTCAAAGGAAAGGGGCGTATCCAGCGTGATCGGCAGCTTGGCTTGTTGCAGCTCCTCCAACCGCTGCACCGCAGCAATCGCCCCCAGAAGCTTGATGGCGCTTGCGGGGTAGGTGTATTCCGCATCGGGCGCCAGAGCGCTTTGTGTGATGCTCACGCGGCCATCTGCAGCGGTGTGCACTTGCGTGACGAGCACTTGCAAGCGGTACTGGGCGCGTTGTTCCAGAAGCTTGCGCGTCGTGGGGCGGGCCCGCAGCAGGGGCTCGAGCTTCAGCTCCGAACTGCCGGTTTGCGGGTGGGCCACGAGACCTAGAGCGAGAGCTACGAAGGGGAGCATGCAGAGGACCTCGCCCTCATCCTACGATGTGGGCATGATCACCTTGCGCAGATCTGCGGAACGCGGCCGTGCCAACCATGGTTGGCTCGATAGTCGCTTTACCTTCTCCTTTGCCGAGTACTTTGATCCGCGGCACATGGGCTGGCGCTCCTTGCGTGTCATCAATGACGACAAGGTCGCTGCGGGTGCGGGCTTTCCCATGCACGGTCACCGCGACATGGAGATCGTGACATGGATGCTGGCCGGGCAGTTGGAGCACAAGGACTCGATGGGCAATGGGGCCGCGGTGGGGCCAGGTGAAGCCCAGTACATGTCGGCCGGGCGTGGCGTCATGCACAGCGAGTTCAATCCATCGCCGACTGTGGATGCGCACTTGCTGCAGATTTGGATGCTGCCGCGGGAGCGCGGTTTGACTCCGCGCTACGGTCAAAAGAACTTTACGGTGGCTCTTGAACGACAGGAGCCTGTGCTCGTGCTTTCGCCCGACGGAGCCTCCGGATCCATCGCGGTCGAAGCTGATGTGCGCCTGTGGGTGGCGCGCGCCCACGAAGCGCGTGAGTGGAGTGTGCCGCTCGCTGCTGGTCGTGGCGCATGGGTCCACCTCGCCAAGGGCAGTGCCACAGTCAATGGCAAGTCACTCAGCGCCGGTGATGCCGCCGCAATGGAAGCAGAGGCCGCGATCACCATCACGGCCTCTGCTGGGAGCGAGGTATTGATCTTCGACCTCGCGTAGACGGCGCGGATCGACCTAGCTCTTCTTCTTGAGCGCCTTCTTGAGCTTCGTCTTCTCAGGCTTCGTCTTCTCAGGCAACGGCGAACCCATCTTGCGCACGCGCTCCAACACCAGCGGCATGCGCGCTTGGTAGGCCTTCGTCTTCTTGGTCATCCACTCGGCGTTCTGGAACTGGAAGGGCGAGTACTCTGCGCGCAGTTGCGGCAAGAAGGGCAGCACCTTGCAGTACAAGATCAGGCCTTCGACCGTGCTCTCCGCCAGCAGCTCGGCGTTGATGGTGCCGTGACGTGCGAAGCCGTAGGCCATCTCGTAGTACGACGACACTTGGCGGAAGGCCGCGTTCAGCGGATGGTCCGGTGCCAGCACCGCCACCATCTCTTCGTAGGTCTTGGGCACGAAGCCGAAGATGGCGTTGCGCGATTCGCGCATGACCTTCTCGCGGCGCAGGTCATACAGCTTGAGGATCAGGTCAGCGTCGTGAAAGTCGGGCTTTTTCTTGGTCATGGCTGGGTCAATCCGCGCTCTTGCGCGAGGAGTTCATCGAGGGTCTGACGGCGCCGCACGAGGTGTGCGACTCCATTGTGCACCAACACCTCAGCGGCCAAGGGGTGGCCGTTGTAGGTCGAGGACATGCTGGCACCGTATGCGCCTGCATCGTGGACAAGCAACAAGTCACCTTCGCGAGCGTCGGGCAAGAGTCGCGGTTCGATCTCACCGCCGGGACCTTGGGTGTACATGTCACCCGACTCGCACAGAGGTCCTGCAACTAATCGAGGGGCAACGGCCGCAGTATCGGCGGCACCAACGATCGAGATGTCGTGCCACGCGCCGTACATGGCCGGTCGCGCCAAGGCGTTGAAGCCTGCATCGACCAAGATGTAGTCCTGCGTGCCCTGACGCTTGGTGCCACAGACACGCGTCACCAACAGGCCGCACTCCGCGACCAAGCGTCGACCAGGCTCGACTTCCAACTCGATCGCATGACCCAGCCGCTGTTCGATGCTGTGCTTGGTGGCCAGCCATGTGGCACAGAAGCGCGCCGCATCGAAGGCTGGCTCATGACTCTTGTAGGCGACCGGCAGTCCGCCACCAGCGGAAACGCGCCGCAGCGCGCTGCCAAACAGCGGTGCCAAGTCACTCACCGCAGCGCACACGCGCGTCAAGTGCTCAAAATCAGAGCCCGAGCCGATGTGCACATGCAAGCCATCGAGTGTCAGGCCTAAGGCGTGCGCACGTTCGATCAGAGCCGGAAGTTCGGCATGCCAGACACCATGCTTGCTGGCTTCGCCGCCGGTGTTCGTCTTCTTGGCGTAGCCGTGACCAAAGCCCGGATTCACACGCACGGTGGCTGTGGCGCCCGGGCGCACGCGTGCGAGCTGCTCGACCATGAAGGCGGAGCCCAAGTTCACTTGCACCGGCAGTTTGCCGACCAGCTCCAGCGCAGGTGCGTCAAAGACATCGGCTGTGTAGACGATGTCGGCCGGCGCGTAACCCGCAGCCATGGCACGGGCGACTTCACCGGCTGAAACGGCATCAACATCCACACCCATGTCGCGCAGGAGTGCCAGCACCGCCAAGTTGCCGTTGGCTTTTTGCGCATACCGAATGCGGTCAAAGGAGCGCAGCTCCTGTACGCGCGCTGCAATCGTGCCAGCATCATAGACCCACAGCGGTGTGCCGTACTGCTGGGCGAGTTGTTGCAGCAAGGCGTCTGTCAAGCAAACCGGACGGCTCACGCGAGCACCTCACGCAGCCCGCGCTCGAGCAGGGCAAAGTCGGGTTCGGTGTGCGCCGCAGAGACGGCCAGACGGAAGTAGCCGCCCAAGCTGTCGGGATAGTGGATGTAGGGCACCAACATGCCGAGCTGCAGCAGGCGCTGGTAAGCCTGCTCCATGGCGTCATGCGTGGGCAGAGTGAAGGCAAACACCGGCAGCGGTAGCTCGTGCGGGGCGAGTCCACAGGCGCGCAAAATGGCGCGTGCGCGCTCGGTGTTGGCGCGCAGACGCGCTAGGCGGCCGTGGGGCAGCGTCGCCGTGGTGATCAGCTCGCGCAGGCCGGCATGGGCGGCAAGCACACACGCCGGCGGCACCGGAGTAGAGCCCGCATAGGCATGTGAGCGTTGCCGCACGAGCTCGATGATGCTCTGTGGCCCCGCAACAAAGCCGCCAAACGCGCCCAGTGCTTTGGACAAGGTCCCGTTGATGATCAAGCGCGGATCGTGCACGCGGTGGTGTTCATGCGTGCCGCGTCCCTGCGCGCCCAGCACACCGAAGCCATGGCAGTCGTCCACGATCAGGTAGCCATTCGCAGGCAGCAG
>CAIKQM010000435.1 GCA_903829565.1 uncultured Planctomycetota bacterium | reverse complement strand
TCGGATCTAGGCCGTTGATCTCATAGTCGAGCATGTACGACACGAGGTGCAGCGGCGAGTAGTTCGCAAAGTAGGGTTCGGTGAAGACCTGCTGCAAGTTCGCGGCTGTCAGGCCGCGGATCCAAGGGTTGAGCTCGAGGTAATCGGGATCATCGATGCGCAATAGGCCTAGCTCGCCAGCTCCCACATAGAGCCAGCAGCTCGCCACCAGTACGACGAGCGCAGCGAGTACCGCTTGAGTGCGCTTGGAAACAGAAGTCCACATCGAGTCCCATCCTTGGCTGCCAAGCGGTAGCCGTCAAGTACACCTCACACAACAACGCGGCGCGCAATCTCAACGAGTGCGCGCCGCGTGTAGATTCGTGACAGGAGAAGCTCAGTCCTTCTTGTCTTCCTTCTTCTCGTCCTTCTTCTCCTCAGGCTTCTCTTCCGGCTTGTCGTCCGGTTTGTCGTCCTTCTTGTCCTCGGGCTTCTCTTCCTTGGTTTCGCCTTCCTTGGGCGCGTCACCACGCGGCGTCTCGCCGGCATCCACCTTCAACTCCGCTTGCGGGCGCGGACGAATGTGCGCGTAGAAGAGTTCCTTCTCCTTGTCGTAGGCCATGCGGCCATCGACAAAGGCCCATTGCACATAGGTCTTGTAGTGCAGGATGTCGCCATCGGTGACGAGGACGTCAAAGTCTTTGCCGACCTCCAACGAGCCCACGCGGTGCGAGATGCCCATGATGCGCGCCGGAACGATGGTGATCGCTTCCAAGCCCGCCTTGTCCGGCAAACCACCGCGCACGGCGAAGCCCGCTTCGATGGTCAGCATGCGGATGTCGCGGCCTTCGAGGCCGCCGAGATCCACACCTTCCGTCGGCGGCGTCACCGACACCATACAGCCGCTCTTGTGCAGGATGGCCGCATTCTCAATGCTCGTGCCACCAGCAGCTACTTGTTGCTCGTCCTTCGAGCGGCGATCGCGTGCCGTCAAGATGACGCGCGCACCGGCGCGCCCCAGCTCATCGGCCACTGTCCAGCCTTCTTGACAGCCTTCGATCACGGGACGGAAGCCGTACTCTTGCGCCAAACGCGCAATGCCCAGCAAGTCATCACGGTCCGAGGCGTTGAACTTGGCGAGTGTCTCGCCGCGCAAGACCGACAGCACCGTGCCATCGACGCCGCTCTTCTTGGGCTCGGGCAGGTCCTTCTGCTCCTTGACCTTGCGCTCCCACTCGCGGAACTCGCGCACATAGCGCGCGGCCTCGGCGAACTTCTCGCGCAATTCGCTCTTGGTGCGCGGGTTGCGGCCCGACCAACTGAACACCGAGTACAGACGCTCATTCACCACAGCGCCATCGACGGTGAAACGCTTGAGCTTCACCGCTGCGCTGCCCGCACCCGTGGTCGTGATGCCGGCCGCGAGACCCAGCACCATGCGCGAGTTGAACGGGTCGATGGTGTCGTCAAACTCGCCACCAGCGTTACCCAGCAACCCTTGCGAAGAGATGGCGACCAGGCCGGGATACACGCGCATCCCATCGACCTTGTGCACCTTGGCATCCTTGGGGATCTCCAAGTCGTAGCCGATGGCCTCGATCTTGCCGTTCTTGCCGAGGATCGTGGCCCCGCGCAGCATCTCGCCGGTGCCGGTGTAGATGTCACCGCCCGTCAGCGCGACCCACTTGTCCTCCGTCTTCTTGTCGGACTTGGTCTCGCCCGCAGCCGGTGCGGGATCTTGAGCCCAAGCCGGCGCAGCGACGAAGGTCGAGGTGCAGAACACAACGGCCACGCAGGCCGCGATCGTGGATAGACGCATCACTGATTCACCTCGCCGTGGACGAACTCGCCGTCGAGCATGACGGCCGCGATCTTGCTGGTGGCCTCAAACGGAGAACCGGTCAAGAACACGAGGTTCGCGTCCTTGCCCTTTTCGATGGATCCAACGCGATCAGCGACACCGAGGACCTCGGCCGCTTCCAGCGTCATGGCGCGCAGCGCAACATCGCTCGGCAGCCCCGCGTTGACCACTTCACCCACATGCGGCAACCAGGCCTTGTGATCCGGCAGGCTGTCATTGCGCGGGATGAACACCACCTTGGCCCCCGCGCGATGCAGCTCATGCGGCAAGTTGCGCGTGCGCATCGTGCCCTGCGTCACGGTCAGCAGCGGCTCGACCACGCAGCGCAGCTTCTTGTCGCCGATGCCGTCCACATCGAGCTCGTAGGTCTTCTTGTCGAGCACGTACCACAGATCGCTTTCGCGCTGCAGCACGAGGCGCAAGTCATACGCGAACTCGTTGGTGCCGAGCGCATCCATGAAGTGCAAGTAGTCGGCGGCGGTGCCAAGCGTCACGAGACCGCGCTTCGCACCCACGCGCATCTCAAGCCAGGGGCGCAGCTTGGCATCCGCATCCGGCGGGACAAAGCCATCGTCCTTCTTGGCGTCCTTCTCCTCAGGCTTCGCATCCTGCGCAGGATCAAAGGCCTTCTTCTCCTCAGGCTTCTCTTCCTTCTTGGAGCCGCCCTTCTTGTCCTTGTCGAACTTTTCGCGCGCCTTGGCGACCTTCTCGTCGTACTCGGCGATCTTCTTGAAGGCGTCCGAGATGCGGCGCTTCGAAGGCGAATCCGAGCGCATCGCGATCTTCACGTACGAGCCATCCTTCAGCAGCATCTCCTCGACCGTGTCGCCGAGCGGACGCACCGCCACAGCTTGACCGCTGATGCCGTTGCCCGCGGGGTACAAGCCCAGCGTTGTCACACCGTAAGTGACGACTTCCTTGTACGCGGCGGCCTTGGGCCACAGCTCGTCACTCGTCATCACATCCGGGCTGTTGTCGTCGCCACCTTCGCTATCGCAGCCCAAGCGCGAGTAGCAGTTGACGAAGCCGGGAACCACCGTCCACTCCGGACGATCGAGCACGGGGATGCCGCGCTCAACCGGCAGGTCTTCGCCTACGACGACGATCTTGCCGTCCTCGACGAGGATCACGGCGTGTTCGATCACGCCCTTGGTGACGGTTTCGGCGCGTCCCACGCGGATCGCCATGGTCTCGCCCGCGAAGGTCGGCGCGCTGATCGCGGCGACGAGGGCGATGGTGGTGTGGAGCTTCATCTTCTTCATGTGTCGTTCTCGTGCGTGTGTGCCTTGGTCAGAACCACTGCCCATCACGCTGACGGTCGTACTGCAGTACGCCATCGATGTAGACGCGCTCGACCCGCGCACGCGGATCCAGCGGAGAGCCATTGTGGAGGACGATGTCAGCGTCTTTGCCTACTTCGAGGCTGCCGACGCGATCATCGAGTCCGAAGACGCGCGCCGGCGCAATCGTGCAGCCGCGCAGCATCAAGTAGTCGTCCGCTCCGTAACGCGCGGACATCGCGCCTTGCAAGAAGAGCTCTTCTTGCGGCATGACCGGCGAGTCCGTGTTGAGCGACAAGTCCTTGGCGCCGGCGGCCAGGTACTTGGCCGCAGTGCCAGTGATGCGACCGTCGCGTGTGCTGAACACATCCACCGTGCGCGGACCGGCGTTGACAGGTGCACCCGCCCCCACGATGTAGGGCGCGGTCGCGTGCGCATCAAAGCAACCATGCGACAACACGCAACGCGTGCCGTACTTCACTTGCCACATGCGTGCCGCTGCGGCGAAGCCGTCCGAACCAGCGCAGTGAATCAGCACAGGCAGTTCGCGCGTCATCACCTTGCCGAGGTTCTCGTGGGCAAGGTCCTCGACGCCCGAGGCTCGCAGTGTTTTGGCGCGATCCGCGGCGTCTTCCAAGATCCACGACAGACCGGCGCGTGTCTGGCCCAAGTCGCCCGCACCGCGTTCCGGGTTGTACGACTGGGCGACCTTCAAGCCGCCAACCTCAGCCACCACGCATTCCTCAAAGGTCGCATCGACCTTCGACTTGTAGATGAGGCCGAAGCCGCTCATCGACGTGCCGCTGCCTGGAATGCCGTACAAGGTGGTCACACCACCGGCGCACGCGCGGCGAATCAACGGATTGCCGGGACGTAACGCCGTCATGGCACGGAAGTCACAGTTGATAGGGACGACCATGTCATTGGTGTCACCGAAACCGCCACTGTGAATGTGGCTGTGCAACTCGACCATACCGGGCGAAGCCCACAAGCCCGAGGCATCGAGCACCTCGTAGCCTTGCGGCGGCGTCGCACGCGCGCCGACGTACACGATCTTGTTGTTCTTCACCAAGATGGTGGCAGGCGCGAAGATGCGGTCTTCGCCGTCCACGGTTAGCGCCTTGGCGCAATGGATCGCCACACCTTGGTCCGCAGGCCCGAGCTCCGCACGCATCGCCGTGTCCGACGACCTGCTGCCCGTCGCTCCACACGCAGCCAAAGTCACATACACCCAACAGCAAGCCCACAACTGCACCACACGCCGCAGAAGGCGCGTTGTCGTGCAAGACTGTGAGGATGCTTGGTGCATGTGATCCGCGAACGCTTAGTAGCGGCGCACGTCCTTCTTGGTGTCGTAAACGCGCTTGCCGTCGATGTACACCAACTCGATCGAGTTGCGCGGATCGATGGGGTCGCCCGTCATGATCACGAGGTCGGCGTCTTTGCCGACTTCGATGCTGCCCACGCGCTTGTCGATGCCCGCGGTCACCGCGGGGATGATCGTCAAGCCGCGCACGGTGTCCGCGTTCGAGTCATCGAAGCCGTAGTGCGCGCCCATGGTCGCTTGCAACGGCAACTCTTCACCGGGGATCACCGGTGCGTCCGTGTTGAAGCCAATGCGCTTATGGCCGCGCTTCTGGTACTCGGACGCAATGCCGAGCAAGGCCTCGGGGTTACTGCCCGTCCATTGAATGAACTGGCGTGTAGGCACTTCGACCACGCGCGGGCCCAGGATCGCAGCCACGCCCAGCTCTTGGGCCAAGCCGGCAAGCTTGTAGCCCGCCATCTCGCCGTGGTCGATGTACACATCGATGTTGAAGCCCTTGCGCACCATCATCAGCGTTGTCAAAACAACTTGATAGATCTGCGTGTGCGTCGAGATCTGCGTCTTGCGATCGGCGAGGTCGCGGAAGATCTGCAAGTCAAAGTTCTCGACCGGCTTCGGGCCCTTGCCCGCTTCGTAGTCACGCCACTGCTGGGCGTAGGCCATGCCACGCTCGAACATGTCGCGCGTGTTCCAGTTCATGAAGGAACGGCCCACGCCGATGACCCAACTTTCGGGGTTGCCGGCCTGCGCCAGCTTCATCGAACCTGGGTCGCGAATCAGCGCCTCTTCGTACTTGCTGTGCGCTGTCTTCATCAGCACACCCTGTCCACCCACGTTGACGCCCGAACCGGGAATGAACAGCACCGAGGTCACGCCCGCGGCCACGGAGCGCTCCAGCGCAGCATTGGCGGGCACCACCGAAGCCGACACGCGCAAACCGGGGTTGGTCAGGTAGACCATCTCGTTGATGTCGAGCGTGCCGCCGATGTGGCTGTGCAAGTCGATCATCCCCGGCATGACCCATTGACGGCCTACATCCAAGATTTCAAAGCCAGCCGGCACCGCCATGGTGCGTGCCGGGCCGACGCCTGCAATCTTGCCGTCCTTGATCAGGATGATGGCGTCATCGATGTGCTGCACGCCTTCCAGCGGCACCGTCAAAGCCTTGCGTGTGCGCAGAGCTAGGCCCGGACCGCCCTTCTCGCCAGCCAGCGGACCAGGCGTCAGCTTGAGCACAGTCGGTGCCTGTGCTTGACCGAATGCGGCCGCGCACAGGACTACCAGCGCAACGAGAGCAGTTCTCACCATAGCCGAGTCTCACCCGCGTCATAGACGCGCTGTCCTTCGATGTACACGCGCTCGATCGAGCACCGCGGATCAACCGGATCGCCAGTCGTGACCAAGATGTCGGCGTCCTTGCCGACTTCGATCGAGCCCACGCGATGCACGATGCCTGCTGTCAAAGCCGGCACCCATGTCAGGCCGCGGATGGTGTCCGCCTGCGAGTCATCGAAGCCGTACTTCACGCCCATCGCTGCCTGCAGCGACAGTTCTTCTTGCGAGATCACGGGCGCGTCGGTGTTGAAGCCGATGCGACGGTGACCGTTCTTCTGGTACTCGGCGGCGATGCCCAAGATGGCGCCGTCCGTGTCCAAAATAAATGACTGCGGGTCGACGACGCGCGGACCAAGGATCGCATTGACACCGATGGAATCAGCCAGCGGCGCGAGCTTGGAGCCGTGCCACTCGCCGTGGTCGATGTAGACATCCAAGCCGAAGCCTTGGCGCACCATCGTCAACGTAGCGAGCACGACTTGGTAACGCTGCGTGTGCGTCGACACCTGCGTGGTCTTGTCCGCAAGCGCGGGGAAGACATCCCATTGGATGTTCTCCTGCACCTTGCCGCTCTTCTTGAGTGCAGCGTAGGCCAGACCGCGTTCGAAGGTGTCGCGCGTGTTCCAGTTCATGAACGAACGGCCCACACCGATCGCCCAACGTTCGGGGTTGCCGGCTTGCGCCAACTTCAACGAACCCGGATCGCGAATGCGCATCTCCTCATAGGTCGCGAGACCCGTCTTGAGCAGGATGCCTTGCCCGCCCATGTTCGTGCCCGAACCGGGGATGTACAGCACACTTGTCACACCACCAGCAACCGCCCGCTGCAACAGCGAGTTGCGCGGCGTGACGGTGGAGCTCGCCTTCAGCTCGGGGTTGACGAGGTACACCATGTCATTGATGTCCCCCATGCCACCCGAGATGTGGTTGTGCAGGTCCACCAAGCCAGGCGTCAACCAACGATCACCGAGATCGACGACTTCGTAGCCTTGCGGCACTTCGATCGCACGCGCGGGACCAACGGCCTCGATCTTGCCGCCCTTGACCAACACCACGGCGTTGTCGGTCCACGCGCGGCCTTCGCCGCCTGTGCCCAACACCTTGCGCGCCTTCAATGCGAGGCCGCGCTCGGACAGCTTTGCGCCCGCACCGCGCCGCCAAAGCGCCGCTTCCTCGTGGGATTGCGCCGACACATCGGCACAAACCACAAGGGATGCGACGCTCAACAGCCAGACGAACGCAGCCTTCATCAGCGCACCTCGCGACCGGAGACCCACGTGCGCAGCACGCTGGTCGCGGGATCCAAAGGTGCACCGTCGAGCAACAACACATCGGCATCAAGGCCCACTTGCAGCAGACCGACCTTGTCGTCGATGGCAAGGATGCGCGCAGCATCCGCCGTCAAGGCACGCAGCGCGGCGGTCGTGCTCATGCCTTGCGACACGGCGTAGGCTGCCATCAACGGCAAGTCCGCGGCACCTTCTTCAGCGAGGCTGTGGAAGGCCACCGGCACACCTGCCGAAGTCAGCAACTCATAGCGGTTGACCGGGTGCTGGCCCTGCGTGGGATCCACGTACTGAATGCGCTGCGACAGCAGCACACCCGCAACGCGACCCTGCAGTTGGTCGGCCACCTTCCAAGCATCCGACGCTCCATAGAGCACCGGGCGCACGCCGTAGGATTCGAAGAGATCGACGCAAGCGACGATCTCGTCTTCGCGCTCCACGGAGACGATGACGGCAGCTTCGCCCATCATGGCGCGACGCAGCGGCTCGAGATCCGGATCCATCGGCGGGGCCTTCGGTGCGCCCTTCGGCTCGTCAGCACGCGCTTCCTTTTGCTTGCGCTGCTCGCTGCGACGCGCCACGACATACTCCGTCGAGGTCTGCGCCACTTCGATGTCGGCGCTTTGCGCGCCCACCGTCAGCTTGGCCTTGAGCTTGCCTTCTTTGGCTTCGCCCTCGAGGGTCACGGCGCCAGCGTCACACGCGCCCGTGAGTGACACCTTGTGGCCGTCACGTTTGCCTGACACCACCACCAGCTCGGACGACACCGCGTCACAACGCAGCGTGCCCTCGACCTGGCCATTCGTTTCGTTGCCATAGAAGCGGAGACGCGCTTCGGTCTCACCGAGCTTGACCTTGCCTTCCCAGGCGCCAGTCATCGGCTTCGGCGGTTCCTCTTCGCCCTTCTTCTTCTTCTTGTCGTCCTTCTTGCCTTCTTCAGGCTTCTTCTCGCCCTCTGCGGCCTTGGCCTCGTCGGCCTTGGCGTCAGCAGGCTTGGCCTCGCCGTCCTTCTTCGGTTCGTCCTTCTTCTTCTCGGGCAGAGGGACCGGCGGGAGCTCGGACTTCGGCGGCGTGTAAGCCGCGAGCTTCTGCTCGTAGTCGTTCCACTTCTTGGCGTAGTCGGCCGACTTCTTCAGCAGATCCGCGACGACCTTGCCCGATTCACGACGGTTGCGATCCGTCCAGGTCAAACGCACGGCGCACGGGTCATCCACGACCATCGCGTTGACATCGTGAGCCGCAGGCTTGTAGGCCAGCACTTGCGTCGCGCGACCTTGGCCGCGCGGGGTCAAGCCCACTGTCGTCACACCCGACATCGCCACGCGACGATCGGCAACATCACCAGGCTCCAAGATGCGCGTCAACGACTGACGCGCCGCAGGCCCGCGCATCGAACCTTCCAGTCCGAGGAAGCCCAAGGTGTCAATCATGCCGGGCATGGCGGAATGACCGCGCACGACCACCGCTCCCGCGGGACGACCGACGCGACGACCGATCTCGACGATGCGGCCATCACGCAACAGCATCTCTGCCGGTGCGACGACACTGCCATCACCGACATGGAGCTCGTCCACTTGCAGCACCACCGGGCCGCTGGTGTAGCGGTCACTGTCAGCCTGTCCGGCGCGGTCCGCAACGGAGTACACCAAGTCACCGTCCACCCAAGTGGCCAGCGCGCTCGTGCCCGCATCCATCGGGTGGCCGGCGAAGACCGCCACGTCGCCGTCAAATCCAGGCGACAGGCGACCAACGCGCTCGCCGACGCCCAAGACCTGGGCTGCATCGCGCGTGACTGCGCTGAGTGCAGCATCCGCCGACAGTCCGCCGCGGCGCAACAACGCAGCAGCGAAGCGCAGTTCATGCGCTCCCATGTTCGGCGAAGGAGCCAGCACGACCTTCACGCCACGCGCGGCGAGTGCGGCAGCTGCGTCGTAACGCTTCCACTCACTCGTCGCGTCTTTGCCTTGATCG
>CAIKQM010000434.1 GCA_903829565.1 uncultured Planctomycetota bacterium | reverse complement strand
GCAGCTGGATGCATTACGTGGTTTGGGCGTCACGCTGGCGCATGTGGATCTGCCTCCGTCGTGGAACCATCCGCCGGCGTGGTTCAGCCCGTTTTCGGCGCGCGGTTACTTGCGGCTCCACGGCCGCAACGAGGCCACTTGGTTCCGCCAAGGCGTAGGCCGCGATGCACGCTACGACTACCTCTACTCGTCCAAAGAACTTGACGAGATCCACCAGCGCGCAGCGCGGTTGGCGCGCGAAGTGGATGAGGTCGCCGTGGTTACGAACAATCATTTCCGTGGTGCAGCGGTCGCCAACGCCCTGCACCTTGCCGCCCTGATCGCCCAAACACCGGTACCCGGACCGGCGGAAATCGTCACCGCCTACCCACACTTGGGCACTTTCGTACGCGTAGAAGGCCAGCAGAACTTGTTCTAATCACGGCGACCATCGCTGAGTATCCTGTGCCCACCTTGAACCTCGATCTGTTGGATGACCGCCTCCTTGTCTGGGGCTACCTCGCCACCTTGGCGTTGCTCTCCGTCTATGGCTTGCACCGTGTGTGGATGCTGCTGCGCTTCCGCTTTGGCCATCAGCGCCACGAGCACACGCCCGCCACTCCGTTTGCCGACCTGCCGATCGTGACGGTGCAACTGCCCGTCTATAACGAGCGCACGGTGGCGGCGCGCTTGATTCGCGCTTGTGGCCACTTGGCGTGGCCGCGCGAACGCTTGGAGATTCAAGTCCTCGATGACTCGAACGATGAGACGCGTGACATCGTTGATGAGGAAGTGCGCCAGCTCGTCGCGCATGGTCTCGATGCCAAAGTGGTGCGCCGCGCCGATCGCGTGGGCTACAAGGCCGGCGCTCTTGCGCATGGCCAGCGCACGGCGCGCGGTGAGTACATCGCCATCTTTGACGCGGACTTCGTGCCGCAGGCTGACTTCCTGCACAACTTGATGCCGCACTTCGCCGACGCGCGCATTGGCATGGTGCAAGCGCGTTGGGGCCACGACAACCGCGATGACAACATGCTGACGCGCGCGGAGAGCGCGCTGCTCGATGGACACTTTGTGATCGAGCACACCGTGCGTCATGACACCGGTGTGTTCTTCAACTTCAATGGCACCGCTGGCATTTGGCGGCGTCAGGCCATCGAAGACGCGGGCGGTTGGGAACACGACACGCTGACCGAAGACTTGGACTTGTCGTATCGCGCGCAACTGGTTGGTTGGCGCTTTGTGTACAAGCCGATGGTCGTGGCGCCCGCCGAAGTTCCGCCCGACATTGCGGCCTTCAAGAGTCAGCAACACCGTTGGGCCAAGGGCAGCGTGCAGGTGTTCAGGAAGCTCGGTTGGCGCATCGTGACCTCACGCGAGCCGATCAAGACCAAGCTCGAAGCGTTGGCGCACCTCACCGGCAATGTGGGCTATCCCGCGGTGCTGTTCCTCGCGCTGTTGTTGCCCGCCAGCGTGGGCTTGAAGGGCAGCGTGGCTCCGTGGATCTCGCTGGCCTTGTTTGTGTCGTGCTCGCTGTCGGTGCTGGCGTTTTATGAGCGCAGCCAAAGCGTGCTAGGTCGTCCTTTGGCGCGTCGCATGGTCGACGCCTTCGCCGCGGTCTTGTTGGGCATCGGCATGTGCGTTTCGCAAACGCGCGCCGTGTTCGAAGGTCTCTTTGGAGAAACTGGCGCGTTTGTGCGCACACCGAAGAAGGGTGATGCACCGCGGGCCAAGCGCTACCAAGCAGCCTTGAAAGGCCTGCCCGGCGTAGAGCTGCTCGTGGCCGCGTGGTTCGCCTGGGGCATGTGGCAGGCCGTTGAGCTCGAACTGTGGGGCTCGCTGCCGTTCCTTGCGTTGTTCTTCGCGAGCTTCACCTGGGTAGGGGCGCTCACTCTGACGGATCGCGTGCGTGCGCTATGGCCTGCACGCGAGGTGCGCACCAAGCGTGCGCCCTCGCCTGCAGCCTGAATCTGCGTCGCGCTCAGCGTCCGCCGGTGCGCGCAGTCAGCACATCCACCAAGTCCATCTTGGTGACGATGCCCAACAGGCGTTCGGAGTCATCGACCACGATGCCGACCATGCCTGCGCTGAAGATTTCGAGCAACTTGCCCGCGTCTTCGCCCGCAGTCAGCGTCTTCACATTGCGGAACATGACTTCGGCGACGGCGCTCGACAAGGAGGCGCGGCCGTCAACCAGTTTGGACAAGAGATCGCTCTCGGTGACGATGCCGACAAGCGTTTCGCCTTCCAGCACCGGCAACTGGCTCACACCGTGCTCCTTCATCGCCATGACGCTGTCGGCCACGGTGTCCGAGCTCGCCGCACTCACCAACTTGCGCGGCGGCAAGTTGCGTAGCAACTCACCGAGCGAGTTCGTTTCCCATTGGCTGTCGACGAACCCGTTCTCCTTCATCCAACGGTCGTCGATGAACTTGGTCATGTAGTTCCGGACAGAGTCCGCCAACACAACGACGATGCGCTTGCCGGGTCCATTGCGCTTGGCCCATTCCTTGGCGGCCCACATCGCGGCACCGCAGGAACCGCCGCACAACAGACCTTCCTGACGAATCAAGCGCCGCGCCATGAGGAACGAAGGCCGGTCTTCGGTCTTGATCCACTCATCGACGATC
>CAIKQM010000433.1 GCA_903829565.1 uncultured Planctomycetota bacterium | reverse complement strand
CACCTCGAGCTATCCGGCGCCGGACGACGGCGCTTGACGACCAATGTTCGCCCGCGACGCAGATCACACGCGTTGTGTCGACGGTCCGAATCGCACGCACGGCTTCTTGTGACATCGCCTTCCAATCCGAGGCGCCCATGTCGTAAGGCTCGTTCATCAAGCCGTATCCGCCCAAGCCCTCGTGGGCGCGGAAGTTCGTCGCCACACGGCGCCACAGGTCGGCCAAGTGCGCGCGCGACACCGGCACGCGCCCATCGATGACTTCATCGATAACGCACACTCGCGGCGCACCATTCAGCTTGAGCGCGTAACGCCCGTAGTTGTGCAGATCGATGACCACTTTGCAGCCATAGGCGCGCGCGTGATCGAGCGTGCGCTTGAGCCGTGCGAGCTCTTGCGGCTCCAGCTCTGCGCCCAGACGCGGTTGCAAACGCTCCCAGCGCACAGGCACGCGCAGCAATCGCAAACCTTGCCGGGCGAAGTACGCAATGGTGCCTTCGCTGGGATAGATCCAGTCTTTGCCGTGCACGCCAACCTGCTCGGCACAGAAGTTCGGCTTGTCATGGCCAAACTCCGCCCCTGCAAGGTTGACACCTCGCATCGGCAGTCCCGCGCTCGCAGTATCTCGCAACACAGGCTCAACTCTCCCGCCGCACCCGCCCGCAGGCAAGAGCCAACACCACGCACTCAGCGCAGCGAACCTGAGCAGAGCCCGACGGTCCATGGCGAGCAAGCCTCACGGCCAACGCAGGGTGAAGAACAGCAGGTTGGTGCTGGTATCGAGGACCGAGCTCGAGAGCGATTGAGTCCGCAAGTCGACCGAAGCCCATGACGCAAAGTCATAGTGAGCACCGATCCAGAACTCTTGGAACATCTCGGACTCGTCATCGATGGCTGCACGCAGGCCGATCGAGTACCAGAACTCGTTGGCACCGATGAAGTAGTCTTGGTTGAGCCAGTGCTTCCACTCCGCTACTGCGGAGTACACCGAGTAGCCGCCAGGGGCAAAGTACGGGTGATTCAAGTTGGTCAGCGGATCGCCGGACTCGAACACGATGCCGTCGTTGTCGCCGTCAAAGCTGATGAAGTCTGCTTTGCCCAGCAACTGCAGTTGCTTGGGAGCAAACGACACTAGGTACGAGCCGAAGGCGTTGACCTCGTAGCGTGAGTTACCACCGTCGTCGGGATAGCTCGCAGGATCCGCCTCCGAGTACTCGGCGATCATGCCGCTGATGCCGTAGTCAAGGCGCGGCGAGGACTTGTAGGCCAAGCCCGCGCGGAAGCCGGTGCGGTGGATGTCGCTCAGCAGCGTATCGTCGTTCTCCGCGACCATCTCGTTGAAGACTTCGGCCGACACACGCAGCCCACCCCAAGTCTCGTGCTGCATGCCGAGGCGATACAGCAGTCGACTGGATACATAGTCCTCATCCCAAGTCGGCATCTCCAAACGAGCGGTCAGCGCCGTGTGTTCGCCCAGTTTCTTGCGGCCGGAGGCAAGGAACATGCTGCCCAACACAGGCGTGTCGTCATCCGGCTCGTACCGACGCCAACCATAGCCAGCGCCGAAGTACTCGT
>CAIKQM010000432.1 GCA_903829565.1 uncultured Planctomycetota bacterium | reverse complement strand
GTGCTCTTGGGCATCTGCCTGTACACCTTCTTCCACACCTTTGGCGGGACGTTCCTGTACTTCCTGCAAGCCGAGATCGTCGCAGAGCACGCGGCCGATCGCACCGCGCGCACCGCCATCTTCGCAACCATCGACGCATGGACCCAAGGGGTCACGCTGGTGCTGCAAGTATTTTTGACAGCACGCTGGACGCGCTGGGTCGGCACCACGGGTGCGTTGCTGGCCCAACCGTTCGCAGTCGCAGTAGCGGGCGCATGTGTGTGGTGGGCACTGAGCCAGGATTCAACCGCGATGTATGCAGGCCTGGCGCTCCCCGTAGTAGCCATGATCATCGCCCAAGTGGCCGTGCGTGCAGTGCACTTTGCCTCGGCGCGACCAGTGCGCGAAGCCCTGTATGTGCCGCTGCCCAGCGAGGAGAAGTACAAGGCCAAGGCCGCGATTGACACCTTTGTGTATCGCGCCGGCGATGCCTTGGGCGCGCGACTATTTGACGGCTATCTGAAGGCCGCCTTCGGCTTAAGCGGCGTAGCCTTGTGGTTGATCCCATTAGGCGCCGCGTGGTGCGGCATCGCCGTCTGGCTGGGCAAATCCGCGTCAAGTACTTCGGACACTGCGCAGCGACCAGACCATCCACAGCACTAGCAAAGCCACCAGCAGCCAACCGACGCGCGCACACCACAGTGCTTGCGTCCACGCAGACGAGCGCGGCCACGAGATCGACTGGTACTCGGCAAAGCGTTGAGCCCGCGAGCGTTCCGCAACCGTCCAACGACCACCGACGGCGCGCCCTGACGACTCGGGCTCGACCCACGACAAGGGATCGCGCAAACACAGCAGCTCCCCTTGCGCTTCCAACACAGGCCCGGGGGTCAAGCCGTGCAACGGATAGCGCTCGAGGCGATAGCCGAAGAGCGGCTCATACGGCAGCAACTGCGACACCCCCTGCGCCAAGCCATCATCCCGACCAATGGGCAACCCCGGACGCCCCTGTGCATCGCTCATCCACGCAACATGCTGAATGGCCGGCGGCGGCGCTGATTGCAGGGCAATGTGAGCTGCTTGGATGTGGCGCGGGTTGTACAAGCCATCGCGCGGGCCATTGGAGGCCCACCAAGCGTTGATAACCGCAGCAACAACCGCCAGCGTCCAAAACACTTGACGGGTGCGACCAGACAAGGATTGCACGGCGAGCGCCACCCCGACTGCGATCAGCGGTGCGTACACCGCCCAAGTACGAAACAGTGTGCTCGCCGTGCGCGCCCACGCTGCGCTGCGCAGCAGTGACGACTCGGTGGTCAGCAGCACGGGCACGAGCAGCACTGCGCCCAAGGTCAGCGCTGCAACCAACGCGGGCAACGTAGAAGCCGTGGAACGGCGTACACGCAGCATAGCAAAGAGCGCGAGTCCCACCGCCACGGGACCTACGAGGAACTCCCACTCATGACGCTCGAGCTTCGGACCGCCCTGCACCCATGCAGCCGCCAAGGTCTCCGCTGGCCCGATCACCAGAACATGCGCCAACAACGCGCCATTCGTGAGCAGAGTCTCCGTCAAAGGCAGCCCGTAGTGATCGCGTGGCGCATGCTCCACGAACGCGAATGCCAAGTAGAGCTTCTCGGCGCACAGCAACAGACTCAGCACCAGCGCCGTCATTGCACGCACGACAAAGACGCGCCAATCGGCGCCACGCCACACAGCCACAGCAGCCGCACCTGCAATCCACAGCGCAAGGGCAGGCGCTCCATACACATTGCCCGACAACACGATGTACGTCGCCAACAAGGTCGCGCCCAAGATGCAGGGCAACGAACGCCCCGGACGCAGCAGGCACCACGCCAACAACGGCCCCAAAGCCTGCGAGTGAAAGC
>CAIKQM010000431.1 GCA_903829565.1 uncultured Planctomycetota bacterium | reverse complement strand
GGACAGACCACGTCATAACGACCTTGCACGATCGTGGTCGGAATGTGCGCGATCAGGTGCGCATCGCGCAGCAGTTGGTCATCCACCTCAAAGAAGCCGCGGTTCATGAAGTAGTGACACTCAATGCGCGCGAAGGCCAACGCCTTGGTATCCGAGCCAAAATCAGCGGCGAAGGCCGCATCCGGCAAGAGCTTGCTCGTGGCCCCTTCCCAGATGCTCCACGCGCGCGCAGCGGGCATGTTCACGGCGGGATCGTCGCTGAACAAACGCTTGGCGTAGGCCTCCATCAGCGCGTGGCGTTCAGAGGCTGGAATCGCGGCGAGGTAGTGCTGCCACGCATCGGGATAGAGCCAGCTGCAGCCGCCTTGTTCATAGAACCAGACCAGCTCGGCACGCCGCAGCAAGAAGATGCCGCGCAACACAAGCTCGGTCACGCGCGTGGGATGACGCTGTGCGTACGCGAGGGCCAGTGTGCTGCCCCACGAGCCGCCGAACACTTGCCAGCGCTCGATCTGCAGGTGCTCGCGCACGCGCTCCAAGTCGGCAACCAAGTCCCAGGTCGTGTTCTCCTGAATGCACGCGTAGGGCGTGCTCTGCCCGCAGCCGCGCTGGTCGACCAAGATGATCCGGTACCGGCGCGGATCAAAGAAGCGCCGGTGCTGAGGGCTGGTACCGCCGCCCGGACCACCATGCAGAAACACCACGGGTTTGCCTGTGGGATTGCCAGACTCCTCCCAATAGATGTCATGCAAAGTTGACACTTTAAGACGGCCTGTGCGGCGCGTCTCCATGGCGGGGTAGAGCCAGCTGACGGGATCTTTCTGCATGCTGCGACGATACCGACCGCTCAGACAGATGCCAGCAAGCGTTGTGCTTCGGCGCGCGCGGTCGCATGTGCGGCGCCACCGGCGATCATGTCGGCGACCTCGTCCACGCGCTCGTCACCCTTGAGCGCCGCGACCAAGGTCTTGGTGCGCGCGCCTTGGACTTGCTTGTGGACCTTGAGGTGCACATGAGCCATGGCCGCGATGGCGGGCAAATGCGTGACACACAGGACTTGGTGGGTGCCGGCGAGAGCGCGCAAGTGCTCGCCGACCTTGGGGCCCAAACGACCACCGACACCCGAGTCGATCTCGTCAAAGACCAAGGTCGGGATCGTTTGTTGCGCCGCAAGGGCGGTGCGCAACGCCAACATGATGCGCGCGGCTTCGCCACCGGAGGCCACCAAGCGCAACGGCTGCAGTGCTTCGCCCGGATTGGCGGCCAAGAGGAACTCGACCACATCCGGCCCATCGGGGGCCAGGCGCCGCAGTTCCGCGTGTTCGTCGACCGCATTCGGAGAACCAGCCGTGTTGGCGACGCGCGGCTCGAGCTTGACGCTGAACTCCGCGCGCGCAAGACCCAGCTCGCCGAGGTGCTTCTTCACTTCCTTCACCAGCTTGGTGGCGGCCTTCTTGCGCGCGGCACGCAAGGCTTCGCCCGCGACCAACAAGTGGGACTTGGCCTGATCGCGGCGTGTGATCAACTCCTCAAGCGACGAGTCGCCGTCCTCGACGGCCTTCAGCTCAGAGCTCAACTTGTGCGCCAGACGCACCAAGCCTTCGGTGTCGCAACGGTGCTTGCGCAGCAGCGATTCGTAGGCATACAAGCGGTCTTCTACCTTCTCGAGGCGACCGGGCGAGGCTTCTACACGCGCCAAGTACCGCTCGGCGCCGACCGAGGCTTCTTCCGCATGGACCAAGGCTTGGCGCACTTCCTCGGCGACCGGCGCCAAGTCCGCCAAGCGCGTCTCCCAACGTTCCAAGGTGCGCAGCGAGCGTTGCAAGGCATCCAACGCGCCGCCTTCCTCGCTCGACAAAGCTGCGGCGACAGCGCCGAGCTGTGTGCCCAACTCACCCGCGTTGCGCAAGCGTTCGCGCTCTTGCAGCAACTGGGCATGCTCGTCGGCATCCGGCTTGAGGTCCGTCAGCTCGCGGGCTTGGAAGCGCAAGAGGT
>CAIKQM010000430.1 GCA_903829565.1 uncultured Planctomycetota bacterium | reverse complement strand
GCAATTCCTCAGACCCTGCTGCTTGTCCCTGTGCTGTCCCGCGTTCGGCCACACACGGCAGGATGGCCTCTGGAGCCCTCCGTTTCCAGCGCACATCTTGGCTTTGAGGGCTTCATCCGCTAGGCTATTCGCCCCTCTGTGCGGGAGACCACCTAGTCCGGTGGCCGGTGCAGAGGCCACACAGCACATCGAATCCGCGTCCGAAAGAAGTACAGCGAGTGATCAAGGTCCAGATCCGTCCGAACGAGTCTCTCGAAGCCGCCCTGCGTCGTTTCAAGCGTCAGTGCAACTACGGCGGCGTGTTCCGCCTCGCCAAGGCCAACACCTGGCATGAGAAGCGCTCGGACAAGCGCCGTCGCGAGCGTCGCGAGCGCCTGCGCAACATCCAAAAGGCCACGCGCAAGAACCAGCCGAAGACGGGCCTGCGCCGCAAGCGCACCGTCGCGCGCAAGCCGCGCACGAGCTGAGAGCTCCTCACGAGTCTACGCATGAGAACCCGGGCCGCTGTGTGCTCGGGTTCTTTGCTGTCTGGATGTCTGCGGGATAGGCCATGGGACTCTACGGCAAAGAACGCGATCTCTCCCAAGCGGCCACCGAGGTAGTCCTCGCTGTGGATGCTTCGGCCTTCGGCGAGCGTCACGACGAGTTCGAGATGCGGTTGGATGCGTTCTTGGCGCATCACCTGTCGTGGCGTTCGCGGTCGTCGGTGCAGGACTTGATCCGCACCGGCTTTGTGTTGGTGGACGCCAGCACGCCTGACAAGCCGCGTGGCACGGGCACGCCTGTCAAGGAAACCCGACCGGCCCGCCGTGTGCGCCACGGGTCGACGGTGGTGGTGGTGATCCCCGAGCCGCTGCGCGCACAACCGACACGCGCCGATGCCGGCGGTGTGAGTGTGCTGCATGAAGACACGGCGGTGCTGGTGGTCGACAAGCCGCCCGGCATGCCGGTGCATCCGAGTGGTCGCTACTTGTCGGACACGCTGATTCAGCGCGTGCATGCGCTGTATGGTGCGGGCTACGAGCTTGAGCAAGGTGGTGCGCCGCGCTTGTGCCATCGCATCGACAAGGACACCAGTGGTGTCGTGGTGATCGGGCGTCATCCCGAAGCGCACATGGAGGTACGGCGTCAGTTCGAGGATCGCGAGGTCGAGAAGGAGTACCTGGCGCTCGTCTACGGTGTGCCCGAGCGCGATGGCGGTGTGATCGACTATCCGATTGGCCCTTCCAAGGTCAGCCGCATCGACTTGAAGATGGCGGTGTTGGTCGAGGGCGCGCCGTGCCGCACGGAGTGGCGTGTGGTCGAGCGTGCGCGTGACTGTGCACTGGTTGCGTGCAAGCCGATCACCGGACGCCAGCACCAGATTCGCGTGCACTTGTCGTCGATCGGGCACGCGATTGTGGGCGACAAGCTCTACGGGCCGGATGAGATGCTCTTCGAGAAGGCGCTCGACGGCACCTTGGATGAGCGCGACATGGAGCTGTTGGGCTTGTCGCGCCAAGCGCTGCACGCGCATCGCATCGTGTTCAAGACACCGGCCACGAACGAGCGCTTAGAGGTGTGCGCGCCGTTGCCGCGTGACATGGCGGACTACTTGGACGAGCATCGCTAGCGCGCACACGCCCAGCGCCGACCACGGTGTCAGCAGCTTCCAAGTAGCCAAGGCGAGGCCTGTGGTGGCCATGGCCAGCATCATCATGGTGCCCACCATGTCGAGCGGTGCTTCCACGCGATCGGGCGCCACCGAGAGCGGCAAGTTCGTGACACAGCGTCCCCACAGCGCGTGCAGCAAGTAGAGGCACACGAGCATGGAGATGGGAATGGTCTGCAGTGCGCTGGTGGCTTCGCCGATCGAGCACGCCACTACGGCGATCAACGCGTACAGCGGCACCAGCACGCGCACATAGAGACCTTTGAGCGCGCCGCGTGCGATGGCCTCGTGTGTGGTGGGTGCGGTGTCGAGGATCCAGCGCGCTTCGTGCCCGCGACTGCCTGGTACTTGTGACAACAACACCGGCAAGTAGGTCACGGGTGCAAAGGCCAGCAACGCCGCGATGCCACCACGCAGCCGCGGGTCTTCGCCCTGTAGCCCGAGGTACAAGAACGCGAG
>CAIKQM010000429.1 GCA_903829565.1 uncultured Planctomycetota bacterium | reverse complement strand
GGCAGGTTTTTGATAACGCTGGGGAAGATCACCACGTTGTTGGACACCATCGACAAGGTCAAGCCATCGGGCGGGTTTTTGGCCATGGCCTGCAAACCGATGACGCCACTGGCACCGGCTTGGTTTTCCACCACCACATTGGCACCCAAGGCCTTGCCAATAGCAGGTGCTGCTGCGCGCGTGATGGCGTCTACGCCCGAGCCTGTGGCGTTGGGCAAGATGAATTTGACGGGGCGATCGGCTTGCGCCAACGACAGGCCCGGAAATGCCACCGCTGCGGCCGATGACAAAGCGGCTAATGCAGCGCGGCGTGTGATGTTTTGTTTCATGGAGTGTCTCTTTCTTTATCAGGGGGGGTAGGGTAATTTACACCACGCGGCTGCGCTGACTCAGGCCACGGCTTTATGCGAACGCAAAAGTTCAATCTCTGCAGCATTCAAGCCCAAACCTTGCAACAACTCATCGGTATTTTCACCTAGGTATTGCGTGATCCGTCTTGTCTAATGTCCTCTAAGAGGAGTGAGAAGACTTTAATGGCTCGGATCGCGCATAGAATTCAATTTTCGTTTTGACTCCGGGGTGAAGCATGACTCACGGACACGACCACCATCCCATGAACACCATGCACTGGAAGATTCTTTACCTCAGCCAAGACCCTTCCAAGATTCGCCGCCAACTAGCGGGCGATACCCTGACCCGCGAACAGGCCGCGCCGCTTCGCGACGATGTCTCGACCGATGAGATCACGCCGGTAAACATCATGAGCCATTACGACAGCACCTTGGGCGATTTTGCCCATACCGGACTGCGTTGCGGCCACGATAACCCCATCGCACGCCATGCGCTCAGGCAAGCGGCCTTTTCGGTGCTGGTGGCTGGAAGGCGCTACGGCAAGGGCTCGTCTCGCGAGCACAGCCCCACCGCCGAGAAGCTTGCAGGTGTGCAGCTGGTCATCGCCGAAAGTTTCGAGCGCATCTACCGCCAGAACGCCGACAACATTGGCCTGTTTACCTCGACCGATTTCGGTCTGTTGGCGCGCATTGAGCGGGGTGAGCAGATCACGCTGGCCGATCTGGTGGAAGGGCGCGAGGCTTTGGCGGCGTCGGTTCTGGGCGCGGGGGGCTTGCTGTGCTGGGGGCAGCGGTTTTTGTTGGGCGCACATTCGCCCACGGGGGTGGGCTCCTACGAGGAAGACCGCACGCGATCGGTCGCTAGCAAAGCAAGCGGCCCTCAAACGTTGTTTGAAAAAATCCTAATGCGCCACCACCTGACAGCGCCCCACACACCCGAGCAGCCCCAGCCCGGCGAAGGCCTGTTTGTGCGGGCCGACTGGCGTTTCATCCACGAGTACTACACTGGCATGGCCGACACCTTGATGAAAAACGCACTGGGCAAGGATTTCACACTGCAGCGACCCGAACAGATCGTGGTGTTTGAAGACCACACCTCATATGTCGATGAAAGCCCCGCCCATGTGCGCGGCGGCCTGATTGCAAACATGCACGCAATGCGTCAGGCGCAGCGCAACTTTGCCGCGCGCCACGGCCTGCGCATGCACCGCACCCTGACCGAAGCTGAAGTGCTGCTGGACGACGGCCGCAACGTGGCCGGTATCTCGCACGCCATGGTGGCTGAGCACTACGCCTTGCCCGGCCAAGTGGTGGTGGGCACCGACTCCCATACACCGCACAGCGGCGCCTTGGGTTGTGTGGCCTTTGGTGTGGGCACCACCGACATGGCCAATGCCTTTGTGACCGGAGCGGTGCGCGTGACCCTGCCCGAGTGTGTGCGCGTTGAGCTGCAGGGCCAATTGTCAGTGGGCGTAACCGCCAAAGACCTGATGCTGCACTTGCTGGCCACGCCCTATATCCGCAGCGGCAGCGGGGTGGGCAAGGTGTTCGAGTTCACAGGCACGGGCATTGCCCACTTTAGCACCGACGAACGCGCCACCCTCACCAACATGTGCGCCGAATTGGGCGGGCTGACCGGCATCGTGGCGCCCGATGCCGAAACCCTGCGCTTCATTCGCGAGCGACGTGGTGTGGAAGCCGTGATCGAAGACTGGTTGCACAGCGACGAAGGTGCTCAATATGCCGAGCACCTAACGGTGGACCTGACCACGCTCAGCCCCATGGTGGCGCGGCCCGGCGACCCCGGTCGGGGGCTGGCGCTGTTGGACTTGCAAGAACATGTGCGCATCGACATCGCCTACGGCGGCTCGTGCACGGCGGGCAAACGCGAAGACTTTGACCACTACCACGCAGTGCTGGCCTGGGGCATGGCGCAGGGCCTGAAGGTGCCCGAAGGCGTGCAGGTGTTCTTGCAGTACGGCACCACCGCCGTGCGCGATTACTGCACAGCCCAAGGCTACGACAAGACTTTCGCCGCTTTGGGCGTGCGCATTTTGCAGCCCTCTTGCGGAGCCTGCGCCAACTGCGGGCCGGGTTCATCGACCGATGCGGCGCAAGTCACGGTGAGCGCCATCAACCGCAATTTTCCGGG
>CAIKQM010000428.1 GCA_903829565.1 uncultured Planctomycetota bacterium | reverse complement strand
GATGACCTTGGGGGCGCCTGTGGAAGCCGAGTTGCACCTGCGTGCCGAGGGGGAAGATGCCCAGCACCTGGTGGATGCGCTCGTGGCCTTGGTTGAGTCGGGTTTCGGCGAGTTGGACTGAGTCGTAGCTCAGCAGGCGGTAGCGCAGCGGGAACTTCCTTCCCATTCCGCGCAAAAACACGCCTGCGCTCAGGATCTGCACCGCGTAGATCCGATTCCTTTCCCCAAGCGGGGGTTGCTGTGCTCCTGCACACGCACCGCGCACTTGGGGGACAACGAATTGTACTGGCGACGCAACCGCACTCTGCTTGGCCTCGATGTTGGCTCCTCTGCCGTCAAGGCAGTCGAGATCACTTTGCATGGGCCTGAGCCGGTCATCACCGGCTTCGCGCACATGGAGATTCCCGCCGGTAGCACGGCCGCGGATGTGTTGCCGGAGTTGATGAAACAAGGGCGTTTCAAGGCCCGGCGCGCTGCTGCTGCGTTGGCGGGTCCTTCGACGGTTGTGCGCTATGTGCCCATGCAACCGATGTCAGACGAAGAGCTGCGCGCTGCGATTCGCTTTGAGTCCGACAAGTACTTGCCCTTCGATGTGGATGAGTGCCGCTTGGATTGCCAGGCGCTCGAAGCTTTGGAACCCGAGGCCAAGACGCGCACCGTGTTGCTGGCTGCTGCCCGCAACTCACTGGTTGATGAGCGTGTGGCGCAAGTGCGCTCGCTCGGGCTCGCGCCGGAGTGCATCGATGTGGATCTGTTCGCGCTGGCGAACGCGTGGGAGTTGTGTGCGCCTCCGGAAGCCGACGGTACGCCGCGCGGTGCTGTGGCGCTCGTCGATGTGGGCGCTGTGCGCACCTCGATTCACGTCTTGGCCAATGGTCGCACGCGCTTCAGTCGCGAGATCCCGATCGGTGGCACGGACATGACGGCTGCGGTGGCGCGCCGCATGTCGCTCGATCCTGTCCAGGCCGAGGAAGCCAAACGTTCGGGCGAAGCCGATGAACAAGTAGCCGCCGCTGCAGCGCCGGTGCTCGAAGACCTCGCCAACGAGTTGGCGTTGTCGCTGGAGTATGTCGAGCACCACGAAGGCGTGGTGGTCGACGAGGTGTTGTTGTCGGGTGGGGGTGCCTTGTGCGCCGGCACGCGCGAACAACTGGAGCTCGCTGTGCAGCGTCCGGTGCGCTGGTGGAGCCCGCTGGAGGGCTTGCGCGTCGATGAGTCGCGCGTGGATGTCGAACAACTGGGCCGTTGGACACCGACGCTGGCCGTCGCCGTGGGTCTGGCCTCGAGGGTGCGTGCCGCATGATCCGGATCAACTTGCTTCCTGCCGACCAGCGCGCTGCAACGCGCACGCCGGTCAAGCTTGTGGCTGCACTCGCAGCCGTTGTGGCCATCAACGCTGGCGTGGGCACTTGGTGGGCTTTCGAGGCCTTCGGTGCGCAAGTGCAAGCGGATGCGGACATCGCGTCCAAGGAGCTCGAGCTCGACGGCTTGCGCCCGCAGACCGAGCACCTCAAAGCACTGGAAAGCGAGATGCGCGAGCACAAGGCCCGCGAAGAAGCACTCGCCGGCATCGCCGCCAACCGCATTGGTTGGACCAAGAAGCTCGACGAGTTCATCGATGTGGTCGACAAGGGCGATCGCGATCGTCGCCACTTGGTGTGGTTTGACGACATGCAAGTCACGCGCACAGCTGACGCACGCGCCAAGATGGCGGGCGAGCTGCGTGCCTCGGGCCATTCAGGTTCCGAGAAGTTCGCCCAAGTGGCCAACTTCCTCGACGATGTGGCCGCAGCGGAGCTTGTTCACGACTTCCATCCGCCGGCCGACCCCGAAGGTTCGCAGTCCACGGAAGACAAGGACCTTGTTCCGAGTCAGGTGTGGTCCTTCCCCTTGACGATGAAGATCAAGACGGCGGAAGAGCGCTCCGGTAGCGCCAAGAAAGCCGCCGGTCCCAAGGCAGCCAAGCCTGCACCCGCAGCTGCACCCAAGGAGTCCAAGTGAACGAGAAGAAGCTGTTCCTGTCGCTGGTTGCCGGCGGCGCACTGCTGGCCTGCGGCCTTGGTGCAGGTGCTTGGTTTCAACGCGAGTCCGTGTTGGAAGCTCAAGCGCGCGCTTTGAGCTTGACGACGGAGATCGCGGATGCGCGCAAGCGCGTGTCCGGTCTGCCGAAGGTCGAGCGTGAAGTCATCGTGTTGCGCGCACTCTCGGACGAGATGAAGCGCGTGTTGCCCGATGAGGACGATGTGAACAACCTCGTGCGCACACTCAACCGCTTCTCCGAGGACGCCAAAGTGCGCATCTCGGGCTTGAAGAAGAAGAACACGGAAGTCGCCGGTCGCAAGAAGGCGACTGACTTTGACCGCGTGGCGTACACGATCACGCTTGAAGGCGATGCCTTTCAATTCCTGGACTTCCTCGACATGGTCGAAGGTCACAGCCGTTTCATGAACGTGCCGACCTTCCGCTTGCAGGCTGCGCGCCGCACCGAACTGGAGAAGGACGGCGTGGCCGGCCATCAAGTCACGGTCGATGTCGAGACCTACGTCTACGAACCGAAGAAGGATGCCAAGCCCGTCAAGATCGAGGGCCTCGAAGGCAAGCGCGAGCTGCTCGTGGGCGAGATCGAGCGTCGCAAAGAGCAGATCACGGTCGCGAGCTACTCGTGGCGTGGTGCGCGCGGTCGTCGCGACCCCTTCGTGGACCCGCGCACACCTGTGCAGCCCGAGGTTGAATCGGGACTTTCGGTGCAAGTCCAGACCGAGAAGGTCGGCGAGCTCATCGCGCGCGCGGTTGCCATGGCGAATGCGGCGCGTGTGTGGCGCGGTTCGGAGCATGTCATCGCCGAGATGACGGCACGCACCGAGCTCGAAACGCTGGTCGGTCAGCTCGAAGCGGATGTGCGCACGCTGCAAGCCGAAGGTTCCATCGTCTATGTCCCGGCGCAGCGTCGTCTGCAGCTCGAGGTTGTCGATGTGGTCAACGCTGTGCGTGCCGAGCTTTCGCCGGATGTGGCCGGTCGCGGCCCCAGCGAAGCCCAGTTGAAAACTCTCGTCAGCGAAATCGAAGGCCATGTCGCCGTCGGACGCTGGCAAGCAGCGATGGAAGCCTGGGAAGCAGTCGATGACAAGGTCGAGCCGCTCGCGGCCGATCCCGTGCGCGGGGT
>CAIKQM010000427.1 GCA_903829565.1 uncultured Planctomycetota bacterium | reverse complement strand
CGCCGCCCGCCCGCATCAACGAAACCTGTCTAGCACCGCCTTCAGCTGCCGGTTCCGCTCGTAGGTCAGTGCCAAGTTCTCTTCCCGCAGTTCCTTCCAGTTGGGAACATCCGACTCGAGCACAATGACAGACGTGCACCACCCTTCATAACTCGCAGATTTGAGGTCGATTCCGCCGTTTTGATTCACCCGACGATCGCGCGCGTGCACACCAGCGGACGAGTACGGGTACAACGGACAATCACGCTGGTCGAAGAGGCGAAACCGAGCCTCCTCGATCGCCTTCGTTATGCGTTGTGCACTTTCCAAGAGCCGCGCTTGCACGGGTCCCAGCTCTGCTTCAATCGTCGCGAACTCGGCGTCACCCAACGTCAATCCATGTCCATACTTGGTTTGAATCCAGGCACGATCCTCCAAGCGACCGGAGCCCGATCCAACCTCAAGGTACTGGCTTTCCACTTGCGTACTATGCGAGGCGCCCCAGCTTAGTCGCTCGCGCAGCAACGGCATGGCCTCCTCAAGCGGCATAAGCATCGGAAGCTTCTTCAAGTCGTAATCAGCCCAACCATCCTGTTTACGAAGCTCTGCTTCAATCCGTGGCCAATCGGCACCCCAATAGTCAGCTAGAAACTCCTCTGCATTCTGTGGACCGGAAGCGGTTTCGAGCGTCACGCGAGGCTGTGTGAGATTCGGAGCAGTCAACCCAGCGGCTGTATCCTCCCGATCAGCTGGCATGACTGCGACTTGGCCAGCATCGTCACGATACAATGCCAGCCATAAGGCCATACCTCCAAGTGACAACAAGCTGACGAACAGCACTAGGCGCTTTGATTTAGCTGCGGCAAGCATGATCATGAATCTCCTTCCAGGCATCAACCAGGACATGAGCTGCAGTTGCCGCTGGCCTGAGCTGCAATTCGACCGCCTGGTGCAGATGCACACTGCGCGACGGTCGACCACGTGAATTGCCCCGAGCCGCATTCCAAGGTGTAGGAAACCGCATCCAGGGTACCACTACCCCCGTAACTTGACAGCGGCGGATCGATGCAATAACGCTGTCCACCTTGACTGACACAGCCAGTCACGATCGCGCCGGCGGGAATCCCCGTGTAGCGCCTAGATATGGCGACTGTGCAGGCAGTGACGCCCGTACACTGAAAGCCAGACTGTCCATAAATGCCTACATACGCGCAGTGGCCACTTTCCACTGTAATTTCTACCTCAACCGATCCACATCCTGGAGCTGAATTCAGCCCATAGGTCAGGTCACTCCCCTGGCAACCCGAGCATTGGCTTGCCTGACTGATTGTGGGTTCAGGGCTCGGCGCAGCGCTTGCAACCGCGAAGAGAGCAAGAGACATGACAAGGAGATTTTGCATGCGATTAGTCTTTCTGTTCTAGAACTACGGAAGGCCTTTCACTGGCCCGCAAGGACGAAAGCCACGGGAGGCTGACAGCTCCCTATCAATTGGCAGTATCAACCAACCAGCAATCCTTCGTCAAGCGGAAATCGGTCCGTTTCTGAAATACTATCCTCGACCGCATCAACGAAACCTGTCTAGCACAGCCCTTAGCTGACGGTTCCGCTCGCCGATCAAGGCCAGATTCTCCTCGCGCAGCTCGCTCCAATTCGGCACATCGGATTCGAGGACCATCACGGTGACGCACCAGCCTTCATGGGATGTGGCCATACCATCCAAGAAGCCCTTCTGTCCTTCGCGCGCAACTGGAACCCCCTTAGATGAGTATGGGTAAATTGCCATGTCGCGTGCTTCGAACAAGCGCACCCGGGCTTCCTCAATAGCATCGAGCATGCGATTAACACATTCATCCAACTTGGCTTGAACGGGCCCGATTTCGGCATCGATCATGGCAAATTCGGCGTCACCCAAGTCAAGGCCGCTGGCGTACTTAGTTCGAATCCAATCACGATCTTCCAAGAGCCCGGAGCCCCAGCCGGTCTCGTGATACATCTGGAAGGCGCCTTTCCGCCTGTTGGGCGACCACTGCATCCTTGAACGAAGTACTTGCAGTGCCTCTTCAAGGGGCGGAGGCTGCGGCAGTTTGTTGAAATCATAATCCGCCCAGCCGTCCTGTTTACGCCACTCCGCTTCTATTCTGGGCCATTCAGCCCCAAAATGGGCAGTCAGAAACTGCATGGTGGTGACCGGCTCTGGACTAACTTCGACGGAGGTTCGTGGTTCCCCCAAAGCCGGAGCAACCACCTCAGCTGCACGTGGAGGAGTTCGGTCAGGTTCGACCGCAACCTGCTCGGCTGTTCCTTGGCGGAGGAACAACCATGCCAACCCAGCGAGTATCGCAACTAGAACCGCGCCTAGGCCGAGGCGCCGCAGCGCTTGCTGTTGATGCTCCATGGACTAACCCGGGCAAGCGCCACAGCTACCACTGGCCTGAGCTGCAATGCGACCACCAGGCGCCGATGCGCACTGCGCAACCGTGGTCCAAGTGAACTGACCCGAGCCGCACTCCAGCGAGTAATAGATTGAGGGCGCAAAGGTTGGCACTGCGCTTGGAGTCGCTAGGTGTGTGAGAGATGCGACACATGAAGCTTGCATGCGGTTAGTTGACCTTTTCTAGAAACAAGACAGACATTGGCTCGGAAGCCAAAGAGGCGCAGAAGGCTGCCTCGACTTTGAGGGTGGCGGGCCAACACTCCTTTGTCAAGTTGACTATTGGCAGGCCTAAGGATCTGGCGCCCGGAGGTCTCGCTGGACCGCGCAGTGGCCGTCAAGAGAACTTGGCTGGTGTGCACACGCAGGGCGAGTGCAAGCTGAGCATGTTGGAATACCCCACGGAGACAGTCATGCACCAAGCGATCTGGATTGCGCCCCTGCTCGCAGCGCTGTGGAGCTGTCGCGCCAACGAGCGGAGCCGCTAGGGCGCCGAGATCGCGAGGTCCGTGGCGGGGATCGCCGCGTCGTCGGTCGTGGTCGACGAGGCGAACGTCACGAGGCGCCGCGTCTCTTGGACGGCTCGGATGGGATCGAGGCCGCGCTCCAGCACTAGGTCCAGGTAGGTGAAGTCGACCAGCGCGCTGCCAGCCCAGTCGACCTTGCGCGTGAAGCCCGACACCGGGAAGCCGGCTCCAGCGCCCGCGGCCGCGCGGATGGCGCGCGGCAGGTCGCCGGCGAGCGCCTCGCACGCGCCGAGGTGCAGCAGCTTGAGGCGCGGGATGCGCGCGACCGCGCGGCCGATCACCTCACCGGAGACAAGTCCTTGCGGCGAGGCGATGCCCTGCGGCGAGCCATGCGAGGACAAGTACAGCACCACGGGTTCCTCGAGCTGCGCGCACTCCTGCACTAGGCGCTCGAAGTCGGCCGGACTCGAGAAGAAGCGCTGGCGGAACTGCACGTCCGGCAGGCGCTCGAAGAAGGCGCCGAGCATCTCGCCGTACGAGTAGTCCGGCTCGTGCAGTCCCTCCTGCCAATACGCTTCGAGCACGACCAGCCAGACGCGGCCTGGGACGGGGACGATGCGCGTCCCCTCCCAGTCCGACGCCTCGCCGACGTCGAGCTGCGAGTCGTACTGCGCGCCGGCGAGCCACTTGCCGCGGAAGCTGGCGCCGTCCGCGGCGAGCTCGAAGCGCGCCCGTCCACGCACGCCGCCCGGCTCCGCGTAGGCGGCTCGCAGCACCGCGCCGTCCACGACTCCGTCGAGCGTGCCGCCTGCGCCGTGGGCGTAGGCCCCCGTCGCCCGCGGACCATCGACCCGCAAGCGCATCAGTCCGTAGGTCGTGCGCCAAGAACCAGCGAAGCCGCCCTGCGCGACGGACTCGGCTTGCGTCGGCGCGGCGTCAATTGCTTTTGACGCGATGCCGGGGTGCTCGACGGTCCCTGGCGCCACGCAGCCGACGACCAAGGACGCGAACAAGCCCGCCACGCGGCAGCGGAGGTCGATGCGGGGACGAAGGCTGGTCATCGGTCGGCTTCCCGACGCGCTAGGGGCGCGCTGGGACCAATCTAGCAGATGCCGCGCGAACCGAGAGGACGGGCGGATCGCGGCGTGGAGAACGGGGTGGCCCAAGGTGCGCAGGTGCTGGTCAAAGAAGCCTTCGTCGCCGAGCCATACCAGCGCGTGGACGGAATCGAAGTCCCCAAGGATGTGGTCCAGACGCCGAACGGCATGTACCGCGCGGGCAAGGCTGATGGGTTGTTCCTGATGCTGCGCGATGCAGACGCTGCGCCCACTGAGGCCGCATGGACCTACGCAACCATCAACGCGGAGGGCGAAGTCACGGGCCTCGGGCGGCTCGACTCATGCATTCGCTGCCACGAGCGCGCGCCGTTTGACGGGCTGTACGGGCTCAGCCGTTCTGGAGTGCGCGGGCGATGACGATGCGCTGGATGTCGCTGGCGCCTTCGTAGCGGCCCTGAAGACTCGACGTCAGGTGAACGCGTTCGTCCGTTCTTGTCGCAGTTGGTCGAGCCCGTTGGCGCAGCGCACGTGAGTCGCCCCTTCATGCTCCAAGAGAAGCGCCT
>CAIKQM010000426.1 GCA_903829565.1 uncultured Planctomycetota bacterium | reverse complement strand
GTTGCGCAACGAACAAGTGACGGCCCTTGTGCAGGATCGTCGGCCCGTGCGTTCTATGTACTTGCCCATGTTGCGCGACCAGATGCCCGAGGCGTTGGCAGTGTTCGACATGGCTGATCCGTCCTTTGTCGTGGGGCGCCGTGAAGAGACGAATGTGGCGACGCAAGCGCTCTTCTTGATGAATGACCCCACCGTGTTGGAGGCGAGTGACGCGCTTGCCAGCAAGCTGCTGGCTGCACCTGGGAATGATGTTCAACGCATCGGGATCGCATTCGAGCGGGTGCTCGGTCGTATGCCGTCTTCGAGTGAGGCACAGGCCGTCGAGCGCTTCTTGGCGGACTTTGACGCGCAGGTTTCATCGCCGCAGGGTTCACCGTCACAGGTTTCACCGTCGCAGGGCGCAAGTCAGCCACGGCGTGCGCGTGCAACCCGTTTGGGAGCCGCAGGCTCAGCTGCGCCCACCGATCCGCGCCTTGTGGCTTGGTCGGCCTTCGTGCAAACCTTATTCCAGAGCGCCGAGTTCCGCTTCCTCGGTTGATGCAGCCTACGCACCATCTGTCAAGTACACAGGACACTCGTCTATGAACCAACACGACTACCTTGGTTGCAGCCGTCGCGACGCCCTGCGCTTAGGCACGCTGGGCTTTGGCTTCTTGGCCTTGCAAGGCATGCTGTCCGGGACAGCGCGTGCTCAACAAGCAGCGGAGCCCATGGCCGCGCGTGCCGGCCATCATGCAGCGCGTGCACAGCGCGTGATCTTCTTGAACATGTCGGGTGCGCCTTCGCACGTGGACACGTTCGACTACAAGCCGGATTTGGCGAAGAACAACGGCAAGTCCATCTCGGGCCAGTTCCGCCAAGGTGCCAAGTTGTTGGCCAGCCCGTGGGAGTTCCAGCCCAGTGGCAAGAGCGGCCTGTGGATCAGTTCGCTGTTCCCCAACTTGCAGAAGCAAGCTGACAAGCTGTGTCTGGTGCGCGGCATGCAAACGGACGTGCCCGCGCACGCGCAAGCGCAGCTCAAGATGCACACCGGTTCGTTCCAGTTCGTGCGCCCATCGTTGGGTGCGTGGACGATCTATGGACTCGGCACTACGAACCGCAACTTGCCGGGCTTTGTAACGATCAATCCGCCGGGCGGTACGGCTCAACAGTACGGCAGTGCGTTCCTGCCCGCGACCTACCAAGGCATGCCGGTGGCGGGCCGCAACCGCGACACACGCGGCCTGAATGAACCGGTGGCCAATGTGTCCAACGCGCGGCTGGACCGCGAAGCGCAGCGCGAACAACTGGACCTCCTGCAAAAGCTCAACAAAGAACGCCTGCGCGCCGAACGCGGCAACGACGAGATCGAAGCGGTGATCGAAAGCTACGAGCTGGCCTTCCGCATGCAAAGCGAGCTGCCAAGTTTGCTTGACATCAGCAAAGAGCCCAAAGCCGTGCAAGCCGCGTATGGAGTCGGCGGCGAAGACACGGATGCCTTTGCCAAGCAATGCTTGATGGCACGCCACCTGTCCGAAGCCGGCGTGCGCTTCGTAGAGATCAATCAAGGCGGTTGGGACCATCACCGCAACTTGCGCAACGACTTGGCCGAAAGCTGTCGCAAGATTGACCAACCCATTGCGGCCTTGCTGGCCGACTTGGAGCAACGTGGTCTGTTGGCTGACACGCTGGTGGTGTGGAGCGGCGAGTTCGGTCGCACACCGTATGCGCAAGGCACTGATGGTCGTGATCACAACCACAAGGGCTTCACCAGCTGGCTGGCCGGTGGTGGTGTGAAGGGTGGTTTCAGCTATGGAGCCACGGATGAGCACGGCATCGAAGCCGTCGAGGGCCGCGTGCAGGTGCATGACTTCCACGCCACGCTCCTGCATCTGTTGGGTCTCGATCATGAGCGCCTGACTGTCAATCATGCGGGTCGTGACTTCCGCTTGACGGATGTGCACGGCCGCGTGGTGACCGAGCTGCTGGCCTGACACTTGTTGCTGGAGATCTGCGCTCTCTGGCGTAGAGGTGCCGGCGCTGTGTGAGGTCATGCTGCCCTCACCGTGAAGGCTGTTGCGCGACACCGATTGGCTGTGGGCTGTGCGCTTGCGCTGACCCTTGGCTGTGGTGCGTGCGCCAGCGTGAAAGAACGCTACTTCAACACCGATGCACGCGGTGCGTGGACTCTCGGTGTCGGTCCTTACCCTCTCGATGGTGAGGGTTGGGATGCCTATGAAGGGCGTGTCCAAGTCTTGGTCGGCGGACTGGTCCCGCCGTTCGAGGCCTTCGTCGGCTATGCGCAGATGAAGCCCGCACAGCCTGATGATCCTCTGGGTGAGGTTGCTGACACACGCACGGTCGATGTTGTCGACATGCGCGTCGGGTTTGCGCATGCGTGGCGCCCCTTCGAGCGTGTCGAACTCGTTGCCGGCGTTGGACCACGCTTGGCCTTTGCCAGCACCACGCGCCCCGGCATGTTCAATGAAATCTCCGAGCGCGCTGTCAGCGTGGGTGTCTACGCGCACGGCGGAGCGTACGCGCGCATCATCGAGGGCTGGTGGTTCGGCGTCGACGCTCACGCGGCTCTGGGTACAGGCTTTGACCTGGCCGATAGAGATCGTGCCGACGAGGTGTACGCCGCGTTGCTAGTGTTGCGTTGGGACTGGTAGCTACTGCGCCTTCGCGCGCGTGCGCGAGGCCAAGCGCACACCCAGCCACGCCATCGGCAGATACGCAAGTCCGAGATCGAGCACGTCGAACCACAAAGGCGCTGCCGGAATCATCATCATGGCGCCAATGCCACCGGCTAGGAACAGCAGAGCGATCACGCTCGCAGCGACCTTCACGGTCCCCACGCGCCGCGCCACAAGCGCCGCAACCCACGCACCAACCAAAGTCCCCAGCGCATGCGCGACGAACGGCACAAGTAGTTGCGCAACGGAGTACTGCTCGATGGAAGCATTGATGCTGGCGACATCGTTGACATCCACACCCGCGGGCGGCGGCAGCAAGCTCGATCCCAGCACAATGGTGCCCATGTTCAGCAGGGAGCCCACCACAACACCCGCAACGATGGCACCAAGGGTGTACCCCACACGCTGGAGGGTGCTGGGACGGTTCAGCTGACTGGTCATGGAGTTAGCTCTAGTCGTTCCGTATCCTGCTTGTCAATGGAAGTTGTCATCGCAGTGCTGACGCATCCCTTGTTGTGGGTGGCGCTGATCTACCTTGCGTGCGTGTGCTATGTGCACTTCCGCGGCAAGGAGCGTCTGAAGTTTGAGCGTCAGCTCACCGAGCACTCGGGTCTCTTCTCGCCCTTCAATGTGGTGCTGTACCTGTTCTCGGCCGTGCCCAAAGATCCGATCCTGCCGGCAGCGAACTTTCCTCAGCTGCGCAAGTTGAAGGACAACTGGACCACGATCCGCGATGAGGCCGTGGCGCTCTACACGGATGGCAAGATCGACTACAACGCGGATCAACAAGACTTGACCTTCTTGTCGTTCAAGAAGCTCGGTTGGAAGCGCTTCCACATGAAGTGGTACGGCGACTTCCTCCCGTCCGCGGTGCAGCGCTGTCCCAAGACTGTCGAGCTGTTGCGCTCGGTGCCCGGCTTGAACTCGGCCGCATTCACCTTGCTGCCGCCGGGCACCAAGCTCGGTCGTCACCGCGACCCGTTCGCCAGCTCGCTGCGCTACCACTTGGGCTTGATGTGTCCGCAACAACCTGGGTGCCGCATCTGGGTCGATGGCCACGAGTACACCTGGAAGGACGGCGAGGACCTTGTCTTTGACGAGACCTACGTGCACTGGGCCGCGAACGACACCACGCAGCCGCGCTTGATCCTGTTCGTGGACTTCACGCGCCCGCTGCACACGCGCGTGTTGCGTGCGCTCAACCAGTTCTTGATCGACAAGGTCTACGGCATCACCGCCAGCCACAATGAGAAGAACGAAGGACGCGGTGCGCTCAACCGCGTGACACCGATCTTCTTCTGGTGCAAGGGTTTCTTTCGCGGAATCAAGAAGCGCATGAACCGCCAGCTCTACTACGCCTGCAAGTACGCACTGGCGGGGGCGGCCTTGTGGTTCTTGGTGTTGCGCCCGCTGCTGCACTAGCCCTGTGGAACCTGCTGCCTCTGACGCGTAGACTCGTCAGTCCTCCATGTGCGGCTTCATCGGCATCTACGGGCCTGACGGCGTCGACGTCGCAGGCGAGATCTACGAAGGGCTCCTCGCGGTTCAACACCGGGGACAGGATGCTGCGGGCATCACCACCTTCACCGACTCCTTCCATGTGAAGAAGGGTCTGGGCCTCGTACTCGAGATCTTCAACGAGAAGAACATGCCGCGTCTGCGCGGTCATCTCGGTGTGGGTCATGTGCGCTACCCGACCGTGGGCCGCGGCAGCAAGGACGATGCGCAGCCCTTCCACTTGACCTTCCCGTTGGGTGTGGCGATGGCCCACAACGGCAATGTCACGAACTTCATCGAACTGCACGAAAAGCACTTCAAGAACAGCGGCACGCGCCTCAACAGCTCGTGCGATGTCGAGGTGATTCTGTTCGCGTTCGCCACGGCCTTGAACGAGCGCATGCGCCCCGGCCACCTCGTGGATGCCGAGGATGTGTTCTACGCCGTCGAGCGCGTCTACCGTGATGTGAAGGGCGCGTACTCGGTCGTCGCGATGCTGCCTGATGTGGGCCTGGTGGCCTTCCGCGATCCGTACGGCATCAAGCCGTGCATCTTTGGCCAGAAGCAAACAGCGGAAGGTCCGTGGTTCGCATGCGCGTCCGAGTCGACGGTGTTGGACGTCAACGGCTACCAGCGCAGCTTCGACTTGCAGGCTGGCGAGGCTGTGTTCGTCGGCGCCGACCGCAAAGTGGTGCGCCGCAAGTTGTCGGACAAGCCGCACCGCCCCTGCATCTTTGAGCTGGTCTACTTTGCGCGTCCGGACTCGATGTTGGACGACGTGTCGGTCTACAAGACGCGCCGTCGTTTCGGCGAAGCCATCGCGCGCCAATGGAAGGCATCCGGCGCGCCTGTGCCCGATGTCGTCATCCCGATCCCCGACAGCTCGCGCGATGCCGCGCTGGCGATGGCGATGGAGCTGGGTGTGCCGTACCGCGAGGGGTTCGTCAAGAACCGCTACATCGGCCGCACCTTCATCATGCCGAGCCAGGCCAGCCGCCAGAACTCGATCCGCCGCAAGCTGAACCCGATTCCGCTCGAGTTCGAAGGCAAGAATGTCGTGCTGGTCGATGACTCGATCGTGCGCGGCAACACCGCCGCGCGCATCGTGCGCATGGCGCGCGAAGCCGGTGCGAAGAACGTGTACCTCGCGTCGACCTCGCCGCCTTTGGTCGCGCCGTGCCCGTACGGCATCGACATGGCGACGAAGACGGAGTTCGTCGCCACAGGCCGCGACAACGACGGCATCGCCAAGGTGCTGGGCGTCGATCACCTCGTGTACCTAGAGCGCGCCGCGATGAACGAAGCCGCGCGCGCCGGCAACCCGAAGATCGAGAAGTTCTGCAATGCGTGCTTCACCGGTGAGTACCCGACAGGCGACATCACCTTGGAGCGCATGAACTTGATTGCGAGCGAGCGCGAAACAGCGCAGCTGTCGACGCGCGGTACATGAAGGTGCTGATTACTTCGCCGGTGTTTCCGCCCGATCTCGGCGGGCCGGCGACGTATGTGCCTTCGTTGGGGCGCTTCTTGGTAGAGCGCGGTCACCAGGTGCATGTGGTGGCCTTCTGCTCGGATCCCGATCCGCAGGGCTATCCCTTTCGCGTGACCAGCATCGCGCGCGGTTCGTTGCCGGTGCGCTACCTCAAGGCCTTTGCCGCCGTGTGGAAGGCGGCACCGCAAGCCGATGTGGTTTATGTGAACGAGCACTTGGCCTTGCTGCATGTGCTCGCGGCCAAGCTGCGCGCCAAGCCCACCATGATCCGCATCATGGTCGACGGGTCGTGGGAGATCGCGCATCGCAAGGGTTGGATCGGCGGCGACGGCATCGATGCGTACCAAGGCAAGTCGTATGGTTTGAAGGTCGCGTTCGTGCGTGCGCTGCAGCGTTTGTGGTGGGCTTGGTGCGACCACATCATCAGTTGCTCGGACTACCTGCGCGGCATCTTGATCGACAGCTACGGTGTGCCGCCGACCAAAGTCCAGCGCGTGTGGAATGCACACCATGGCCCCAAGGACTTGGCTTTGTCGCGCGAGGAGGCCCGCGCCAAGCTGGGTGTAGCGCCGTCAAGTAAACTTGTCTTGACCATCTGTCGCTTGATGGGCTGGAAGCGCGTCGACAACATCTTGCGTGCGCTGGCTGCGTTGCCTGCGGATGTGACCCTCGCCGTCGCGGGTGATGGCGACATGGAGCAGGAGTGGAAGCAACTGGCGACCCAGCTGG
>CAIKQM010000425.1 GCA_903829565.1 uncultured Planctomycetota bacterium | reverse complement strand
CTCGCGTTGGTGGCACGCGTGCTCTCACCCGATGGCCGCGAGGTGCTGGAAGACCGCATTCATGGCCCGTTGGATGATGCGATCTATCTTGGACAAGAGTTGGCCCGCCGCTTGATCGCGCGCGGCGCCAAGCGCTTGATCGATGCGGCGCGCGCATGCTGACGCGACCGATCATCCTCGTAACGGGCCCGGTCGAGAGGCTCGAAGAGTGGTGCACAACCGCCGAGCAAGCGGGTTGGTGCGCCCTGCCGTATCCGTTGGTACGCATTGAACCCAGTGCTGCTGTTGTCAAATTTGATGGACACGATGCACTTGTCGTCACCTCGGCCAATGCGTTGGCTTGCGTGCCGCCGGATGCGTTGCGCTTGCCGTACCGGGCGTGCGTGGGCACGCGCTGTCTGGAGGCCTTGCAAGCGGCCGATCCCCGCGGCCCGATCCTGCACGCCCCGAGCAGCGACAGCTTGTTGGTCGAGATTTCGCGCACGTGGGTCGAGACGCGCCGCATCTTGTTCCCGCGTGGCGATCTCGCCGCAGCCGTGCCGAACGCATTGCGTGCACTGTGCCATGAGGTGGATGACCCGATCGTGTACCGCACCGTCGAACTAGCGCCGCGCACGCCACCCGCCAGCCAAGCCGTCTTCCTCGCCAGCCCTTCAGCGGTACGCGCCTGGTTCGCCTGCGAGCCGACGCCGCGCGACACCATCGCCATCGGGCCCACGACTCTGGCGGCCATGCACGGACGGACGCCTGCGGCCACATTTGTCTTGGATCGACCTGAGCCAGATGCCCTGCGCCGACTGCTATCCTCTGCGCTGCAACATCATGGTTCACAATCCCAACGAGATGGGTGACCTCGACGGTCCCGTCCTTCCGCCCGACTTCCTCGTCAAACGTCCGCGGCGTTTGCGCCGCACCGATGCGTTGCGGCGGCTCGTGCGCGAAACCGAGCTGTCGCGCAATGACTTGATCTTGCCGCTGTTTGTGGTCGAGGGCAGCGGCGTCCGCAGCGAAGTCTCCTCGATGCCCGGCGTGTATCGCGAGTCGATCGACAGGTTGGCCGAGACTTGCCGCGAGGCCGAGCAGTTGGGCTTGCCCGGCGTGATCTTGTTCGGCGTACCTGACGAGAAGGACGCCGAGGGTTCGTACTCGTGGTCCAGCGATGGCATCGTGCAGCGCGCACTGGAGACGATCGCCCGCACCAGCCCAAACCTGCTGCGCATCGCCGATGTGTGCTTCTGCGAGTACACCGATCACGGGCACTGCGGGCCGCTGGATGAGCACGGCCAAGTCGACAACGACGCGACCTTGGGCAATCTGCAACTGCAAGCCATGTCGCTTGCGGATGCGGGTGCACAGGTGTTGGCGCCCTCCGGCATGATGGACGGCATGGTCGCGATGATCCGCGATGCACTTGATGGTGGCGGTCACTCCGATGCCGCGATCCTGTCCTACGCTGTCAAATACGCCAGCGGCTTCTATGGTCCGTTCCGCGACGCTGCCGGCTCCACGCCGAGCTTTGGCGATCGCAACGGCTACCAGATGGATCCGGCCAATGCCCGTGAAGCGTTGCGCGAAGCACGCTTGGATGTCGAACAAGGCGCGGACATGTTGATGGTCAAGCCGGCCATGCCCTATCTCGACATTGTGCGGCGCGTCAAGGACACCTTTGACCTGCCGCTGTGCGCGTACCAAGTCTCGGGTGAGTACGCGATGATCAAGGCCGCCGTGCGCAACGGTTGGCTCAACGAAGAGCGCGTCATGCGCGAGTCGCTCACCTGCATCAAACGCGCAGGCGCAGACTTCATCCTGACCTACTATGCGCGTGAGATGGCGCGCTTGCTGAAGCCATGAAGTTCGATCGCTCTGCAGAGATCTTTGCTGCCGCCAAGCAGCTCATTCCGGGTGGCGTGAACTCACCCGTGCGCGCCTACAGATCCGTGGGCGGCACGCCGGTGCACATGGCGCGCGGCAATGGCGCGTATGTGTGGGATGTCGATGGCAACCGCTACATCGACTTGGTGATGAGCTATGGCCCGTTGATCTTGGGTCACTGTGACCCGCGCGTGGTCAAGGCCATTCAAGCCACAGCCGCTACGGGCACATGCTTTGGCACGCCGTCGCAAGGCGAGCTGGACATGGCGCGCGAGATCACCTCGCGCGTGCCGGGCTGTGAGATGGTGCGCTTGGTCAACAGCGGCACCGAAGCCACCATGAGTGCGGTGCGTGTGGCACGCGCGTACACCGGTCGTGATGTGGTGCTGAAGTTTGATGGTTGCTACCACGGTCATGGTGATTCGTTCTTGGTCAAGGCCGGCAGCGGCGCGCTGACGAATGGTGCGCCCGATTCACCTGGTGTGCCCGGCAAGCTCGCGGGCTTGACCTTGGTGGCGCGCTACAACGACTTGGCGCATGTGGCGGCGTTGATGGACGCGCATGGTCCACAAGTGGCTTGCATGATCGTCGAGCCCGTCGTGGGCAACATCGGTTTGGTACGGCCGAACGCCGGTTTCTTGGCAGGTTTGCGCGAGTTGTGCACCAAGCACGGTGCTGTGCTGATCTACGACGAAGTCATGACCGGCTTCCGCGTCGCACGCGGTGGATGCGGCGAGCTTTTTGGCGTCATCCCCGACCTCTACACCTTTGGCAAGGTCATCGGTGGTGGCTTGCCTGTCGGCGCGTACGGTGGTCGACGCGAGCTGATGTCGCGCGTGTCCCCTGCTGGCGATGTGTATCAAGCAGGCACGCTCAGCGGTAACCCGCTGTCGGTTGCAGCGGGCTTGGCGACGCTGCGTGCGTGCGATGCGCCGGGCTTCTATGCGCGCCTCGAGCAGTTGGGTGCGCGCTTGCAAGCCGGCTTGGAAGCTGCGGCTGCCAAGCACAACGTGCCGCTCTATGTGGGCCGTCAAGGCTCGATGATTTGCCCCTATGTGTCGCGCGTGCCGGTGACCACTTTGGACGCGGCGATGGCTAGCGATCGCGCGCTGTGGACGCGCTTCTTCCATGCCATGTTGCGCGAAGGTGTGCACTTGCCGCCGTCGCCCTTCGAAGCATGGTTCTTGTCCAGTCAACATGACGAGGCCGTGGTCGACGCCATCTGCGCCGCTGCCGATCGCGCCTTCGCCACAGCAGGTACACTGCCCGCATGAAGAGCCCCGATCCGATCTTGCACTCGTTCCTGGAAGCGCGCGCAACGCTGGATGCGTTCCTCGCTGACCCGCAGTGCTTGGCCAATGTGCAGCGCTTTGCCGATGCGGCCTTGCACTCGCTGCAGAAGGGCGGCTTGTTGATGTCGTGCGGCAATGGTGGCTCGATGTGCGATGCGATGCACTTCGCCGAGGAATGGACGGGCCGTTTCCGCAAGGATCGCGCTGCTTTGCCGGCCATTGCCTTCAGCGATCCGTCGCAGCTGACCTGCATTGCCAATGACTTTGGCTATGACGAAGTCTTTGCGCGCTCGGTGGAGGCCTATGGCAAGCCGGGCGATGTGCTCGTGACGATGACGACCAGCGGCGGTTCGCCCAACATCCTCAAGGCCATCGAACGCGCCAAGGCGCGCGGCATCGTGACGGTGGGCTTGCTCGGCAAGGGCGGCGGTCAAGCGAAGGACCTCGTCGACATCCCGATCATCGTGCCCTTGGCCACGACTAGCGACCGCATCCAAGAAGTGCACATCAAGGTGCTGCACATCGTGATCGAGTCGGTCGAGCGGCGTCTGCATCCGACCAACTACTAGGCCGCCCAGCGTGTGGCGTCAGCTCGGACCTTTGGGCTTGGTATTGGCCGCTGCGGCGGTGTTGCCGTTGCTCGGCAGCGCGCTGGCTGCGGCGATGGTGCCCAGTTGGTCCACATGGTTGCG
>CAIKQM010000424.1 GCA_903829565.1 uncultured Planctomycetota bacterium | reverse complement strand
ACTGACGGAACCTGCTAAGTGCTCGGCTCCTCCAAACCTGCGGACTACGGCCCTAGAGGGCATTCGGCGCGGCGGCCGACTCCGGCTCTTGGACAGTCTTCCGTCCTCAAGCTCTTTTCGGCAGTAGGTTTGAGCAGAGAGACCTACACCCAAGCCCTGTCTGGCACCCAAGCCCCGTCTGGCGCGTCACCTAGGTGGCGCCCCCTGTACTCACCTCGAGCAGAGTGTTGACCCAACCCGGCATTCCCAACGACTACGCCCTCGCGACCACGACCTTCGGGTCGCGGCTGAAGGCGATTGAGGACCAGGCCTTCGCGGCCGTGGCCATGGGATTCCGCCGTATGGAGTTGGGCCTCCTCGAGGCACCGGTCAGCCTCGGCGGCTTCGAAGATTCGGCGCGCGAAACCGGCATCGTGGTGTCGGCGATCATCACCGGTTGCCTCGACCCCAAGGCCGAGAACATGAGCGGCACCAAGCTCGGCAGCCTCGATGCCGAACTGCGCGAACGCGCGGTGAATTCGCTGCGTCGCCATGTGCGCCTCGCTCAAAAGCTGCACTGCCCGACGGTGATCGTGCGCGGCTGCGAGGTCGAAGACAAAGTCCTGCGCGACGAATCGGATCGGCTGCGGGCGCGCATCATCAAGCAAGGCATTGATGACGAGGTGCGCGAAGAAGTGCGCACCCTCGTGCACAAAGTCCAGAAGAAGAGCACACGCCAGCTCGACCACTTGTGCCGCTCGCTGCACACGGTCATGAGCGAATTGCCGCAAACGCGCATCGCCATCGAGACCGGCGACAGCTTCTTGGATCTGTTGAACTTCCAAGCCGTGGGCTGGGTGCTCGATGATTTGGCCAAGCACAACTTGGCGTACTGGCACGATTGCAGCCGCATCCAAGTGCGCGAGTCGAAGGGCTTGCCCACGCAGGGTATGTGGCTCGATGCTTACGCGGACCGCATGATCGGCATCCACTTGCAGGACACGGCCGAGGGCCAGGTCGACATGCCGCCCGGCACGGGTACCGTCGACTTCAAGCTCGTGCATGGCTATGTGGGCCGTGGTGTCGAGCGCGTGCTGGAGATTGACCAACGCCACGGGCGCGCGCAGATTCTGCAAGCCGTGCAGTTCCTGCTCGGCCGGGGCTTCTGACGCGGCGCGGTAGCTAGTAAGGCAGGCTTTACGCTTCCGCGCGGTATCCTCTTCCGCAGCGATGGCAGGCATGGACGGCAAAGCGCACAGCAAGCGGATGATGGCGGGACTAGCCTGCTGGTGTTTGCTACTGGCGATCGTGGTGACGCTCGCGGATGCCGGGCGTAACGACCTTGCCGCTCAGGCAGCCCAGGCAGGAGCGCATGAGTCCAAGCCCACTTTGGAGGCCGCGCCTGCAGCCAAGCTGCGCCTGCGCCTTCGCGATGTGCCTCCGTCCGAGGTCGGCCCTTTGCCTGGCACGGGTACAGCTGCTGCCAAGGGCGAGGACAACTTCCCCGGGCTCGGGCCTTTGCCTGCTGGTGTGCCTCCCGAGGAGGAAGGCGTAGGCGTGAGCTTGTTGCGCGTCGATGGCAGCGCCGTGATCGGTGCGGTGGTGCGGTGGGCCACGGAGGAGGACTTGCAACCGCTGTTGGCCGCGGATCCTCAGCTGTGGGAGCGCGACAATGACGAGATTTTGGCGCGCGTCACGCACCAAGTGCGCACGGCGGCGAATGGTTGGGCCATGGTGCCGAGTAAGGCCGGGCGCATGGTCATCGACGCGCGCTTTGGTGATCTCTACACCTCGCGTCGCTTTCGCCGCGAAGAGACGAGCTACCTCAAGCTGACGATGTACCGCGACCTGCCGTTGGTGGTCGAAGTCGCGGATGCTTCGGGCGCGGGTCTGGATGTGCCCGTGGTGGTGCGCACTGCAGACGGGCGCGGCAATCAGGTGCTGCGGCCCAGCAACGGGCGTGCGTTGCTGCTGCATGCACCGGAAGCATTCAGCGCCTTGCTGGGAAGACCCGACCTGTATGTGCAGCTGGATGCGCCGCAGCAGGCGCTCGCCACAGTCCTGCCGCGCGGCAAAGTGCCGGAGTCGTCTGTCAAGTTAACCGGACAACGTGGAGTGGACTTGCAGGTGCGCGTGGAGGGCCTGGAAGGCCCTTGTTCCAGCGGTGTGGTCGAGGTTGTGCGTCCGGGTAGCGAGCCGGAAGTGCTGCGCACCACGCGGCGTGAGTTACGCGCCGGTTTGGCGGTGTTCGAGCATGTGCAGCCCGATGTGGCGCTGGTGGTGCGGGTGCGCAGTGCGTGCGGTGCTGATGTTCCCGAGCAGCGTGTGCAAATGCCTGTGCCGGTCGTGCACTTGCGTCACGCCGTGCGCATGCCGCGTGTGCAGGGCTCGGTGCAGGATGTCGATGGACGCAAGCTCGGAGGCTACACAGCCAGTCTGTACCAACGACTGCCTGCCGGTTGGGAGCTGGCTGCCAGCGGTTCGATCCAAGCTGATGGAAGGTGGGAGCTAGCTGTACCCAGCCTGGCTTCTCAAACGGCGGAGACCGCCGCTGAGTACATGCTGGTGGCGCGCAATGAATTCGGCGCGACTAAAGCCGGTTTGTTGCAAGGCTTGTCAACTTCTCTGGACAAGGCCACCTTCCGCGCCGAGGTCGGTTTGCTGCGACTCGACAATTGGACCATCCAGCTCGGCGGTGTGGTGCTGGATGAGAATGGCCGCGGTGTAGAGGGCGCGGAACTGGAGCTCTTCCTCGAGGGCGTTCCTGATGCGCGTTGCCGTGCGCGCAGTGCTGCCGATGGACGCTTTGACTTGCGCGCACCGCGCCTGAGCGGTCCCTTGCGTGTGCAGGTGTCTCATCCGGGCCTGGCCGTGCCCTTGGTTGTCGATGCCAAAGCCGGCGAGAAGCAAACCAAGGTGCAAGTCGCCTTCCGTGGCCGCCTGCGCGGTCAGGTGCTTGTGCCAGCGGGCGTGGTGCCGCAGCAATTGCAGGTCACTTTGCACGATGCCGAAGGTTCCGCCTTCGGCAGGACGGCGGATGCGCAAGGCATCTACCTCTTCGAGCGTGTTGAGCCGGGCCCCGCGCGGATCTCTGTGCAGGTGGTGGGCTTGCCGAATAGCGTGGTGTCGAGCGACAGCGTGCGCGTGGAGGCCGGCGGCACAGCCGAAGTGCAGGCTCTGGACTTGCGCGGTGTGTTGCGTGCCATCGTGGTGGAGATCGTCGACGAAGACGGCCAGCCCGTGGAGTACGGCACCGTCGGCCCTGATGTGGGCGGCGCAGAGGCCGCGAGCCGCCAACGCTTGCGTCCCTTCGAGTTCCGCGATGGCAGCGCACGCTTGGTTGTGCCCAGTGCGCCGATCATGTTGGTGGTGGAGGCCGACGGCTACATCTCGCAGAGCATCGCGACTACCGCCGAAGCGAGTGTGCGCGTGATCCTCAAGCGCAGCGCGCAATGAACATGGATACGGCCGCGCGCCCGTTTGTGGTCGTCGTGGGTGGCCATGATCCTTCCGGTGCTGGAGTCACGGCGGATGTCAGCGCGCTGGCGTCCATGCCGGTCAGCACGCACAGCGTGGTGACGGCTTGGACCGCACAAGACCAGCACGGTGTGCGTGCTCTGGGTGCTCGACCTGTACAAGACTGGTTGCGCGAGCTGTCCGATCTACTTGACAGGTTGGATGTGAAGCAAGGTGCCTGCGCGCTCAAGTTCGGGCTGCTCCCAGGCCTCGAGCATGTGCGCGCTGCCGCGGCCTTTGTGCGGTCTCTGCCCCCCGAGATCGCCGTGGTGGTCGATCCAGTCCTCGCGGCTTCGTCGGGTGGTCGCTTCTTGGATGCAGCCGCCGTCACCGCCATGCGTGTCGAGCTGTGTAGCTTGCCCATCCTGTTGACCCCGAATGTCAGCGAACTCGCCGAGCTGGCGGAGTGCGCTGCGGATCAACTCGCCTTGACCGTGGATCGGCGCGCCGAGGCGGCCCTGCGGCTGATGGCGCGCGGGTGCCGCGGGCTGGTCGCGAAAGGGGGCCATGGGCTCGAGGATCCCGTGCTGGACCTAGTGCTTTGGCGCGCGGGCGGCGAGCTCCACCGCGCCGACTTGCGTCATCCTAGGCTGGCGGGGGCCAAGATCCGTGGGTCGGGCTGCCGGTATGCCTCGCGCTTGGCCGGCGAGTTGGCGCTCGGGAGGGACGTAGCCACCGCCGCCCGTGCGGCTTCGGGCCTGTTGGCGGAACTTCTATCCACCCCCTCGGCACGCCAGAGCAGTTGAGACTTGCATCCGCCGTTGGGGACGCTATTCTTCTCTACCTCAAACGCGGCTGTAGCTCAGTGGTAGAGCGTCACCTTGCCAAGGTGAATGTCGAGGGTTCAAGTCCCTTCAGCCGCTCCAAAACAAGACGACGGGCGTCCTTCTCCAAGGGCGCCCGTTGTGCTTTTTCAATCGCATGCACGCCGCCATCCTCACTCTCGGCCTCGTCATCTTCCTGGGTCACCTGCTGTCGGCGCTGTTTCGGCGCACGCGCATTCCCGATGTGCTGTTGCTCGTGGGGTTGGGGATCGCGTTGGGGCCCGTGGGGCTGCATTGGGTCATGCGCGAGGACTTTGGTCGCGTGGGCCCGGTGCTGACCAGCATCGCGCTGATCGTGATCCTGTTCGAAGGCGGGCTCGGGTTGTCGGTCGCCAGCTTGCGCAAGGGTCTTGTCGACACGAGCGCTCTGACCTTCGCCTCGGCGGCGGCGACGATGGCCTTGGTGGCCTATCTCGCGCAGGATCACATCGGCTTTTGGCCGGCTCTGATTGTGGGCGGCATCCTGTCCGGTACATCCTCGGCCGTGGTCTTGCCCATGGTCGCGGCCCTGCCTCTGCACGAGCGCAGCAAGACCGTGCTGGCGCTCGAGAGCGCGCTGACCGATGTGTTGACCATCGTGGTGCCCTTTGGGCTGTTGCCCTTGGCCTTGGGCGGCGAGATGTCCGGAGTCGATTTGGCGCGCGATGTCACGGTCAAGCCGATCATGGCGGCGATTCTCGGCCTCGCGGGCGGCATTGTGTGGCTGTACCTGCAAAGCGGTGCGCGGCGCCTGCCGCACTTCTTTTCGGCGGTCTTTGCCTTCGTGTTCGTGCTCTACGGCGCGAGCGAGGTGATGGAGTTCTCGGGCGCTGTGACGGCCTTGGTGGCTGGTGTTGTGATCTCGAATCCGCCGAGGTTCCTGCGCGAGCGGCTGCAACGTGCCGCCGAGGTCGAAGGACGCGCGGTGGGCGAGGCGATCAGCGCCTTCGATCGCTCGATCTATGCCGAAGTGGTCTTCTTGATGAAGCTCTTCTTCTTCGTGTACCTCGGCTTGACGCTGCAGTTCGAATCGGCGCGGCCCTATGTGGTAGCCGGCACCTTGGTGGCCGCGATTTACGCCGCGCGCACCGTCCTGACGCGCTTCACCTTCCCGCGCGAGTTGCCAGCCCGTGACGCCGGTGTGGCGGCGGTGATGGCACCGAAGGGGTTGGCGGCGGCGGTGATCGCCTCTGCGGTGGCGGAGCAGTTGCCCGAGATCGGGCCGCAGCTGAAGGAGCTGACCTTCGCGGTGGTGTTGGTGTCGATTGTGGCGACGTCGGTGTTGGTGCCGTTGGTGGATGTGCCGGGGGTGAGGGGAGTGGTGGGGTGGTGGTTCGGGGGATACCGGCCCAAATGAATGTGCACGACGTTTAGGGTGCTCGAACGCCTACGCTCGGGAAAACCAGCATCTTTGGAGCAGCCGGACTCTGGGCGGGACTCCCAGGCTGAGGCCTGGTGCGTGTACGTGTAGAGCTGGCGCTGTAAACGCAACTAGCAGTTGGCTCTTGTACCGATGTGCAATGTCGGCGTGCACAACGAACGGGGCCAGTATCACTGCGTCGGCTTGCGCCCCCCCAACTCCGCAATCAAGTTCCCCGCCAACAAAATCACCCCTCCACCCACCAACCACGGCGTGAAGGCATCATGCCCGCCCCAAATCCCAAACGCCGCCGCCCAAATCGGCTCCAACGCATACAAGATCGCCGCGCGGACCGGATCCAACTCGCGCTGGAACAAGTTCATTAACGACAGCGCCAGCACCGTCGCCAGTCCCGTCGACAACAGCAGGGGCGACAGGTACTGGGGCGCCAACGCCAGCTCGAGCCAGCGCTCGGCGGGTTGGGTGCCTTCGAAGAGTCCGGCGATCGCGAAGGTCGCGAAGCTCAGGGCGGCGACCCAAACAAAGCTCGCCAAGGTCGCGGGCAAGGGGGACACGCGCTTGGTCACGCGGTCGGTAACGAGGATGTGGCCTGCGAACACCAAGGCGCAAGCCAGCGTTTGCAACTCGCCCAGTGTGAAGTGCAGCTCGGGGCGGCCGCGGATCACACCCGCGCCCACTGTGGCGCACAGCACGCCTACGATCAGGCCCAAGCCTGGCCGTCGGCGGGCCAGGCAGAGCGACAAGATGGCGGTGAACAGCACATACAGGCTGGTCAAGAACGCCGACACTGCCGGCGAGACCTCGGTCAGGCCCAGCATCTGGAGCACGAACCCCAGCCACAGCAGGATGCCCAGCCAAAAACCACCCGCCCAGACGCTGCGGTCGCCCAGCCGGAAGCGCGCCTTGCCCCACAGGCCCAAGAGCAGCGCCGCCAACGCGAAGCGCAAGCCCATGAAGTAGGCCGTGCCCGACAGCTGCGCGCCTTCACCCATGACTAGGCGCGTGTGGTCCTGTGTCTCCTTCATCCACACGAAGGTTCCGCCCCACGCCAAAGTCACAAAGAACAGCGCGAGCACAGGCTTCCAGCGCGTGGTGGAGGGGGCTGAGGGCTGCATGTGACGCGCAGAGAATAGCGTGCTACCCTCGCCACATGCATGTGACTCGTCGAACTATGAATGCGCTCGCACGGAATCCTCTCGTCGCTTTGCTCCTTGCGCTGTGCACTGCGTGTGCCAGCGATCGCGCCGTCATCGACCAAGCTGCTGATGCGCACCGCGAGCTGGAACCCGCGGTCATCGACCAAGGTGAACTCGCCAACTACATCCAAGAGCTTGGCCATCGCGTGGTCGACGCTGCGCAAGCCATGAGCCAAGAAGGCTACGGCGGCAAGGAGTACACGCGTCCGGACGCTCAATGGATGTTCAGCGACGACTTGCGCTTTCACTTGGTCGCCAGCGACACGCTCAACGCCTTTACCACGGGCGGCGAGCACATGTATGTGTACACGCAACTGCTGGCCAACTGTCGCAGCGAAGATGAGCTCGCGGCTGTAGTGGCCCACGAGTACGCGCATGTCTACGGTCGCCACGTGCACAAAGGCATGAACCGTCAGTACGCCGTGTTGGGTGGGGCCGTTGCTGCTGCGATCTTGGGCCACGAACTGGCGGAAGAGAACAAGGAGGAGTGGGCTGCGATTAGCGGCACGCTCGCCTTGTATGCAGGTCAGTTCCTGTCGCTGGGCTTCACGCGCGACGATGAAGCCGAAGCCGATCAGTTGGGCTTCGACTTCTATGTGCGCGCAGGTTGGGACCCGGCGCGCTTCGGCGACTTCTTTCAGAATCTCGCCGACCAAGGCTACGACGAGGAGAGCGACACCTTCTCGGATCACCCCACGCTGCGTTCGCGCGTGGCCGCGGCGCAGTCGCGAGCCGCAGGGCTCAGCCCGCAAGCGGCAGCATGGCGCAAGCCGCCGGTTGCGACGGCGCAACGCTTCGCCAAGCTCAAGCAGCAAGCGCTCGCGGCTGCGGCACAAAAGCCCAAGGACCAATCGCTCGCCGTGGCGCAAACGCTGCTAGCGAGCGTGCCGACCTGCGTTGCCGCCAAGGATCCGCCCGAACATCATGCTGCTCGGGCGCAACTCAAGGCGGCAGCCGCAGGTCAGTAGTCACGCGCTGCTCACTGCACGCGCACGCAATCTGTCGCGCGGAATTGACAGCCGTTCGCGAGGCGGCCGGTCAGCACCAACGGCACCATCGTGCCGGGTTGCACGTTCGCCAAGCCCAGCTGGTTGATGATCGCGCGCTTGCTGAAGGCCAAGCGCAGATCCATGTAGCCATCGGGGCCCGCAGTGGTGCACTCGCAGGCTGTGGTTTGCGGCGACGGAGCGGCCACATCCTCAAAGTTGACCGAGGTCGGGCTCAACGGGCCTTGCGTGCAGTCCTCGCGCCACAACTGCAGCGTGCCCGGCATCACTTGCGCGACATCGTTGAGCGCGCTGCCCAGCAGCGCGATCGACACCACAGCATTGGGGCCGCCGCCATTGAGCTCGATCGGGTTCGGGCACGAAGTGGGCTTGATGTCCAAGTGCCACAGCTGCTTGACCACATCGATCTCCTGCGTGCAGGTGGCGATGTTGCCGCAGCTATCGACCGCGCGCCACGTGCGGATCACAACGCGATCAAAGCGATCCGTCGGGCAGGTGGTCGGGTAGTACATCGTGTCCGACCAAGTCACGACGGGATTGGCATCGCAGGTGCTTTGCACAAAGGGCCAGCCGCTGACCGAAGGGTCTGTGCACAAGCTGCCGCAAAAGCCTTTGCCGCGCGGCGGGCAGATGAGTGTCAAGCTGCCTTGACCACCTGACACGACTGCCTGCGGTTGCGCCGCTTGCATTTGTGTGACAGCTGCGAAGGCCAAAGCCGAGATGCCAAAGATGGCACCGACTGCTAGAGAAAGTTGCATGGGAGAGGTTCCTAGGAGATGAGCGTGGGCCGGCAGCAGTAGGTGCTCCCGGACGAACGCAGACTCTAGAAGTAAGAAATTTTCTAGCGGCGTAGGAAAAGTGCTAATAACGGGCGGTTCCTATTCCTAGGAACGCAGCGAGCCCTCGGCCTAGGCCAAGAGCTCGCACGAAGCGCAGCCAGAGTTGGCGCTCAGCGGTTCTGCTGGAACCACTCCGCGTTGATCTTCTTGTACTGGGCCCACTTCTCGGGCAACTCAGCTTCGTCAAAGATCGCGTCCACCGGGCATTCCGGCGCGCAGGCACCGCAATCGATGCACTCGTCAGGGTTGATGTAGAGCTGCGGGAACTTGGCGAAGTCCGGCGCGTCCTTGACCGGGTGGATGCAATCGACCGGGCAGACTTCGACGCAGGCCGTGTCCTTTGTGTTGACGCAAGGTTCGGCGATGACGTAGGTCATGGTGGCTTCGTGGGCTAGAGGGAGAGGCGTGGAGGGCCTCGATGGTAGGGCTGCGCTTCAATTTTGCAACCCTCACGACCTCGGAACGCTAGGCTGTCGCCCGACGGATGTTGGCCTCGCTCGACTTTGCCGCCCTCAGCTCGCTCGGCCTAGGCTGGGGAGCAGCACTCCTCGTGGGGTCTGCCTACCTGTTGGGGTCCGTGCCCTTCGGGCTGTTGATCGGCCGCTGGCGCGGGGTCGACCTGCGCACGGTGGGCAGCGGCAACATCGGGGCCACCAACGCGGCGCGCGCCATGGGGCGCGGCTTCGGCTTGGTGGTGTACTTGCTGGATGTCGGCAAGGGCTTGGTGCCGGTGCTGCTGGCCGGCCAGGTCGCCGCGGGCGAGCATGCTTTGGCCGCGGTGCAGGGGCTCTGTGGTCTGGCGGCGGTGCTGGGCCACTGCTTTCCCATCTGGCTGCGCTTTCAAGGTGGCAAAGGCGTCGCCACGGCTTGCGCCGCGGTCGTGGGTGTCGACCCGTGGAGCTTTGTCGCCGGTGGCCTCGTGTGGCTGCTGACGCGCGCAGTGAGCGGCTATGTAGGCCTCGCCTCCATGCTGATGTGCGTGGCCTTCCCGATCGCCTGGTCGTGGCGACACGCCCGCGAGGCAGCAGCGCCTGCTGGTCTGGTGCTGGCGTGGTCGCTCATCGCCGTCCTTGTCATCGCGCGCCATCGCGCCAACATCGCCCGCATGCTTGCGGGCACCGAACCTCGCACAGGTAAAGCAAACCGGACATGACTCAAGCGACGCAAAAAGGTGCGCACGTACAACGCGCGTTGGTGATCGGTGATGGCGGCTGGGGTACGGCCTTGGCGCTGCTCTTGGATCGCAACGGTGTGCACACCACGCTGTGGAGTGCCTTCCCCGAACATGCCGAGGAGATGCGCCGCGCTAGCGAGAACCTGCGCTTCTTGCCGGGTGTGCCGCTGCCTTCGACCTTGCGCATCACCGCGGATCCGATGGTGGCTGCGGAGGGCGCCGAGTTGGTTGTGACCGCCGTACCGACGCAGCATTTGCGCGGAGCGTTGCGACGCTTTGAAGATGCGATCGCCGGCGGCACGCCGGTAGTCAGCGCGACCAAGGGCATCGAGATCGAGACCTTCAAGACGCCGTTGCAAGTGATCGGCGAGACCTTGGGGGCGCGCCGCATGTGCGTGTTGACGGGCCCCAGTCACGCGGAAGAAGTGGCGCGTGGCAAGCCTGCCTCCGTGGTCGCAGCGAGCGCCGATGCGCAGCTCGCGCAACAGGTGCAGCGCGCCTTCTCGGGCGCGACCTTCCGCGTGTACACGAACAATGATGCTCTGGGTGCCGAGTACGCAGGCGCGTTGAAGAACGTGATCGCGATCGCTGCCGGCATCAGCGACGGGTTGGAGCTCGGCGACAATGCCAAGAGCGCTTTACTCGTGCGCGGCATGGTCGAGATCGCGCGCTTTGCGTGCGCACGCGGAGCCAAGCCCGAGACCTTCTTCGGTCTTGCAGGTGTGGGGGATCTGGCCACCACCTGCTTCTCGCGGCATTCGCGCAATCGCGCGGTGGGCGAGGCGCTGGGTCGCGGGCGCAAGCTCGCGGATGTGTTGGCCTCCACGCGCACCGTTGCGGAAGGCGTGTACACCACACAAGCGTTGTTCGGCCCCGAGGCGGATCTCGGTGACTTGCCGATGCCGATCGCAGCACAAGTGCACGCGGTCTTGTTCCGCGGCAAGGATCCGCGCGAAGCCGTGTTGGAGCTTATGACGCGCGCACCTGCGGGCGAGATGGACGGCATTGGCGAAGCGCGCGTGGCTGAGGCGCGTTCGTGAGTCCGGTCGCAAGCTTCACGCTGTGGTTCTTCGTCACGGTGACGCTGCTGTTGACGGCTGCGTACTTCGGCCGCACGGCGCGCACCTATCCCGCGCGGCGCACGACGCACGTCGTGTTCGTGTTGCTGACAGCGGCCTCGTTGGCGTGGACGATCAAAGTCGCCTATGACTTGGGCGCGTTGTATGACCTTGCGTCTGCTGGTTGGATCACACCGGTGCACCTGGCCATCGCCAAGGTTGCCACGGGCTTCCTAGTGTTCCCGATCGTTGCGGGCGTGCTGGCTTGGCGCGATGGCAAGAAGCGCCGCGCTCACGCGTTCTTGGCGTGGTGCGCGATGGTGTTGATCGTGCTGGCGGCCGTCACCGGCACCATCATGATCTTCCTAGCGCAGCCCAAGGGCTTGTGATTGCGCGCGCGCCACGCCTTCAAAGACGAGCGGAGCTAGCGCCAGCGCCACGCTGGCTACGAGCGGCACGGCTAGCAGCAACAGCCAGCTCGATTTGGCGCGGAAGCCCCACACCGACAGCACGATTCCGAGCGTCGCGAAGGGCAGAGTCAGCCAGCGTCCGACCGTGATCGAGGGCGCCGACTCGGGTGCCACGCTCCACCACAGAAACAGCACCCACCACACGCCCCAGCCAAAGCTGGCGATGACCATGGCCTGCACCCATGTGCGGTGCCGCCGACGCACCTGCACACGGTCTCGCCACAAGTTGCGCAAAGGCCGGGCCATGCGCGGGAGTCTAGCGCATCGTTGGACGCGGGAGAGGTCCGCTGCTAGACTCTTCCCCCTGCAATCCCTGCAGACAGGTTCGGGGCGTAGCTCAGCTTGGCTAGAGCGCTACAATGGGGTTGTAGAGGCCGGAGGTTCAAATCCTCTCGCCCCGACCACCTCTCTTTCGGCTGGGACCTATGCACTGTTCATCCGCCTCTGCACGCCGTGTCGCCTGGCCTGCTCTTGCGGCTGCTCTCGCGGCTGCATTGGGTGCGCCTGTGGTGTGGGCTGGCTCGCATGGCCCCGAGGGCTTTGGCTCTCCGCGCGCGGTACAGAGCGGCATTCCGCTGGCTGTCGACACGTTTGAGGTGGACCTGCGGGCGGCGTGGACCACCTACGATGCGTTCAGTCGCGCTGAACTTGAGGACACGCTGAACTCGGCGGTGTCGCTCGACTACAGCCTGCTGTCCACGGCTACCTTGCGCTACGGCGTGGCCGACACGCTGACCATGTCGGCTACGTTGGCGTACTGGTGGACAGATGGCTACACCGTCGGGCGCGAGACCATCGGTGACACGGTCTCCGAAGGCGACCCCATGGGGCCGAGCGACCTGTGGCTTGAGGGTTCGTGGCGCTTCTTGCGCAATCCGCGCGGTGAGTTTGCGTTCCTCTTCGGAGTGAAGCTGCCGTTTGGCTCGGATGACAAGCGCTTGGATGACGGCCGCGCCATCTCGCCGGGTGACCAAGCCAGCACGGGTGCGGTCGACTTTCGCGGCGGCTTCGCGCTGACCAATCAGCTGACCGAGCGCCTGCGCTTGGATGCGTCGGTCGAGCGTTTGCTGCACGGAGACAACAACAGCTTCCAACAGGGCGACCGCTGGGATGTGGGCGCGGCCATGCATTGGAAGTTGCGTCAGGATCTATCGACCAAGGCCGCCTGGACGCTGAGCGGTTCGCTGTTGATGACCAGCGCCGAAGCCGATGACCAAAACGGCAACGGTGGAGAGAACACCGGCGGCACGGTGGCTTGGTTTGCTCCGGCCCTGACGCGCGTGGGGCATGATGGCACGACATGGCGTGCCGAGATCGCGTTGCCTGTGTCGCAGCAACTCAAAGGTGACCAAGTCGAGGTCGACTCGCGGCTCACCTTAGGCTGGACGACTGGCTTCTGAGCCAGTCGTCCTGTTGTTGCAGCGTTGCGCGCGAGCGCGACTACTTCTGCTGCTTCTTCAGCAGATCGCGGATCTCGGCCAAGAGCTTCTCTTGTGCCGGCGGTTCCGCAGGTGCGGCCGGCGCGGGTGCGGCCTCTTCCTTCTTCTTGGCGGAGTTCATGCCCTTGATGACCATGAACAGCACGAAGGCGACGACGATGAACTTGATGGTGGCGTCAATGACGCTGCCGTAGTTCAGCGTGGCGACACCCGCCTGTTTGGCGAGGTCCATCGTCGCGTAGGTCTTGCCGTCCAGGGCGATGAACTGATCCTTGAAGTTCACACCGCCCGTCGCGACACCCACGACAGGCATCAAGATGTCGGAGACCATGGCCGAAACGATGGCGCCGAAGGCTCCACCGATGATGACGCCGACGGCCATGTCGACGACATTGCCGCGCATCGCGAATGTCTTGAACTCTTGCAGCATACCCATGATCAGAAGCTCCAGCCGACGCCGAGCGTCAGGGTGTGGTCATCGCGTTCTTTGCCAAGGGCGGGCGTGTTGTCGTAGTCGAACACGTATTGCAGTTGGGCGTACATCTTGTCGGACAGCTTGACCTTGGCCTTGTTGTCGAGCTTGCCGTAGAAGTCATCCACATCTTCGATGCTGGGGAAGGCTTCGGCCGTTTGCTCGAAGCTCGTTTGCTCGTTGATCTGCCAGAAGAGATTGTTGGCCAAACGCGCGGCGATGTAGTCGCTGTCGTCGCTGACCTTGCGGTCCTCGGCGAAGTGCGTCAAGCCTACTTCCGATCCCCACTTGAAGGCGTCTTCTTCGCGCCACTGGAAACCGACGCCGGCACCGACATACGAACGCAGCGTCAGGTCGGCAACCGTGTCGGAATCCGCACCGGCGATACCGTTGTAGTAGATCTCTTTCGTGGCGAAGTAGTCGTACTTCAGGCTCGCGCCGGACTTACGTGTAGAGATGAAGCTCTCGTCTGTGGTTTGGTCAGTCGTCGAGACATAGTTCCAGTAGGCCTTGCCGGTCCAGCGATCGTGCTCGGCGCGGCGCTCGGCATCCAAGCTCGAGTTGATGCCGGTGCTCTCGGAGTTGCCGCTCGTGAGCGTTGCGCCCAGCGTGAACGAACCGGTCCACTCGACCTTGCTCGGTTCAGCGGCTGCATCCTGAGCGAGAGGGGCGGAGGCAAGTGCGGGCAGGAGAAACAGTGCTGCGGTCATGATTCGTGTAGCTGGTTGCGGACAGGGGGGCAGGTCAAGCGCAAGGTGCGCATGT
>CAIKQM010000423.1 GCA_903829565.1 uncultured Planctomycetota bacterium | reverse complement strand
CCGGGCTTCGCGCTGCATGATGAAATGTCCCTGCTGAAGCGCGCAGGTTTGACACCGGCGCGCATTGTGCGCCTAGCCACGGTGGAAGCCTGCAAGGCCATCGGACACGAACGGCGGGGCAGCATCCAACCCGGACGCATCGCGGACTTTGTGGTCACGAAGGGTGATCCCGAGCAGGACTTGGCCGCCTTGCGCGCGCCGGAGTATGTGGTCTTGCGTGGTCGCGTCCTGTCACGCAGTGAACTCGACGCGAATGTGGCCAAGCTCGTGACGCGCATGGCCGAGTTGCGCGAGGAATTCACGCGGCCCATCGAAGTTCCTTCGGTCGAATGGCCGGGCGGCGAGGCGGTCATGCACGGCCATGTGGAGTCACGGGCCATCGGTGAGCGCTTGAGCGGCGAGCGCTGGGTCGTGACAAGGAAATTTGACGGCTCACTATCCTATGCAGGCCGCGTGGTGATCCCTGGTTCCGCCACCGTGGCCGCGATGGAGACCTCCGTGCTCCAAACCATCGCCAACGGGGAAGTCGTGTCGTTCAAGGTCTCGATGCGCAGCGGCGGCAAGACGCTGGTGGTGCGCGGCGAGAATGTCGGCGGGCGTACCAATGTCGAGCGCCGGCTCGACGATGTGTTGTTGGACACCACCACGATCGAGGACCGCATTGCCTTCGTCGATTGCGGCAGCGTGACAGCGCACCTGATCTTGGGCTTCCACCGCAACCCGGGGGCCTTCAAGGTGCTGTGGTTTGAAGGCTTTGATCCCGCCATCAGCAAGTGGGAGATGCGACTGGACAAAGATCCCAGCATCCATGCCGTGCGCACGCACGATGGCGAGATGCTCGTGGCCTACAACGCCGATGGTTCGATCAAGGAAGCAGTGCGCCAGCGCGTAGCCGGTCGTGTGCAAACGAAACCGCTGGAAACCAAAGTGGACGATGGACGCGGCTTGCCCATGAGCCCGCAAAAGAAGGCCATGGTTCCCAAGGAAGCCAGCGGTGGCTGAGGACCGCTTACAGGCCTGGATTTCGCCGCTGAATGCACACGTTCCGAGTGCTGCGGCGGGGGAGTTTCAACCGCTGCAGCTGGGACCGTTGTCGGTCTGGCCACCCGTGGTGCTTGCACCGATGGCGGGGGTGACCAACTATCCATTCCGCAAGCTCTGTCGTCAGTTCGGGGCGGGGCTGTATGTCTCGGAGATGATCTCGGCCAAGGGCTACTTGCGCGGCAATCGACTCACGCGCTTGCTGGCGGATTCACGGCCGGAAGAGACGCCGCGCAGTGTGCAGATGTACGCCAGCGATCCGCAGGAAGCTGGTGAGATGGCGCGCAGCCTGGCCGATGCCGGGGTGCATCATCTGGACATGAACTTTGGCTGTCCTGTGCCCAAAGTGACGCGTTCGGGTGGCGGTAGCGCGATCCCTTTGAAACCGAAGTTGCTGGCCAACATCGTGCGCGCGGCTGTCAAGGGCGCTGGACAAGTACCCTTGACCATCAAGGTGCGCAAAGGTGTCGCCGACGAGCTGCTGACCTATCACGAAGCCGGACATATCGCCGAAAGCGAAGGCTGTGCCGCGATTGGTTTGCACGCGCGCACGGCCCAGCAGCTGTACTCGGGCACTGCGGATTGGACCGCGATTGGCGAGTTGAAGAGTCGCGTGCGCACGATCCCAGTGCTGGGCAATGGCGACATTTGGGAGGCTGGCGATGCGCTGCGCATGATGCGCGCCACCGGTTGCGATGGAGTGATCGTGGGACGCGGCTGCTTGGGACGTCCGTGGCTCTTCCGCGAGCTGTCCGAGGTGCTGCAAGGCCGTCCTGTGCCGCGCCCGCCGAACTTGCGCGAGGTGTGCGCCATCCTCGATGAGCATGCGCGCCTCTTGATCGAGTACTTTGGCGTCGAGATGGGCATGCGCCAGCTGCGCAAGTGGTGCGCTTGGTACACGAAGGGCTTCCGCGGTTCGAGCGTGGTGCGCGAGGCGCTGGTGCGGGTCACGACGCTCGAAGAGTTGCACGCTGCACTGGCCCAACTCGACATGGACGAAGAGTTCCCGCGCAATGCGCTGCGCGCTATTCGCGGCAAAGCGGGCGCTCAAAAGCAGGTCGCGCTGCCGCACGGCTGGCTGGATGCGCGTGACGATGACACACCGCCCTGCTCCGTCGAGGGTGAGGCGGAGAGCGACTTCGAAGACACGATCAGCGGCGGCTAGTCAGCTCGTCGCGAGCCACCACACACCGACCACCAAGCTCGCCACCGAAGCCACGCGCTCCAAGCGCAAGTCGCCCAACCAACGGCGCGACAGCGAGAGCCCGCTCGCAAACAAGGCCACGAGGGCGAGCGAACCCACGGCATAGCCGCCTAGATACGCAGCCGGCTCGGCCACACCAGGCAAAGCTAGGGCAGGCAACACGGCAAACAAGTGCGACAAGCCCGCGGCCCCATGCAGAAAGCCGAGCGCCAAAGCACCGCGCGGCGCCTCGTGCGTGTGCATACGACGGCGCAGCAAACCAGACAGGCCTAACGCTCCCACCACGCACAGAATCACGCCCACGATGCGCTCGCTCCACAGCGAGAGCACTTCTTCCAAGCCGGGGATCTCACTGCGCAGCACCAAGGCCAAGGCAGCAGCAGCACCGGCACCGCAGGCGTGACCCAAGCCCCACAGGACGCCCACACGCCACGGTCGCTCCTTGGCGCGCGCAGCGAAGGGGGCCACGCCAGCGAGATGGTCGGGGCCACTGCCCGCGTGCACGACGCCGGCCCACAGTCCAAGGATGGCGGTCAGGAGCATTGATGCGCGCATTGTGCATGGGATGATGCAGGGGTGCAACACGACATCGTGGTTGTAGGCGCCGGCGCGGCTGGCTTGTGGTGTGCGGCGCGCTTGGGCGAGCTGGGCGCACGCGTGTTGCTGTTAGAGAAGACACCGCGTGCAGGCACCAAAGTTCTGGCTTCGGGCGGCACGCACTGCAACCTGACGACCACGCTCGGCGAGCGCGAAGCCGCGCGCTTGTTCGGGCTGCGCGGGGAGCGCTTCCTGCGGCACGCTTTCCGCGTCCTGCCGCCGCGTGCGGTCCGCGAACGCTTTCACGAGT
>CAIKQM010000422.1 GCA_903829565.1 uncultured Planctomycetota bacterium | reverse complement strand
TGTGCTGGAGCACGCCGGGCTTTCCCCGGCCTTGTCGACGTGCGCCATGTGCGGCGGCGCCGCGCCGGCGCACACGACCGGCCGGGCCTGGTTCTCCGCCGGCGCGGGCGGGCGCTTGTGCACACGCTGCGCCCAAGCCGCGCGCGCCTCCGGCCGCCGCGTGGGCACGCTGCCGCTGGCGGTGCTGGACGATGCGCGCGCGCTGCTGTCCGGCGCCGACGACGCGCGTCAAGCAAACTGGACAGCCGCACGCACGGATCTGGTGCGCGACTTCGTCGGTCGTTTCCTCGACTACCACCTCGAGACGCGCCTCAAAAGCCAGCGCGCCTTTCTTGCCGCGCCCAACCGCAATGCGCCGGCCGTGCGCCAAGTCAGCACAGACTAAGGCAGCACAGTGATGAGGTGCCGCGTCGTGCTACCTGCTTCCACGTTGACTAGGTCGGTCGCGTGCGGATGCAGCTTGGGGTCACGCTGCGGAAAGCCGATCACCAGCTTGTAGGTGCCTGGGCCTGCGACAGGCACTTGGTAGGGCGGGTACTCGAACGAGGCAGGGAACAGACCGAGAACGGTGCCGCTGTCCGGTGAATCCGTCGCGTTCTCCGCTTGCGACACCATCAGGCTCAAAGGCCCGGTGTAGTCTTCGCCGCTGCGACCGTCGACGACCTTCAGCTCGATCACGCCCGTATCGGTCAGCGGAATGTCCACCAGAGCGGGCTGGGAGGTGACCTCCACTCTCAGCCCTGGTTCGTTCACCGCTGGATAGCGGAAACCACCGACATCCGCTTCGAATCGCAAGCTATATGTGCCCGTAGGCACGCGCTCGATGCGCAGGGAATTGGTCACTCCCGTGTGACGGTACTTCAGCACATCGCCTTGCGTGCTTTCCAAGCGCACACGGCCAGATGGCCAAGCGGTCACCTCCGAGGGCTGCGGCGTCCCGCCTAGGCGCTCCCTGACGAAGCGTACCTGCACGGCACCAAACGCGGCGGTGGTCGCAGGCAACACAAACGGGATACGAGCCAGCTCAGCATTCAGGCGCGGCGCCCGAAAGCTCAACTGCTGTGGGCTGTAGCCCGGCGCCACGATGGCTAATTGACACGGCCCCGCCGAAGCATCGTTTGCATCGCCCGTCACAAGGGCCAAGAACTCATTCGGTGCAGGTTCAAGGAACTCGGGAGGGAGCCCCGCCAAGACCGCCTCGAAGGAGCGAGCAGCCATGGGCGAGAAGCGCCTATCTTCGATGTAGAACTCCAAGGTCACTCCCGAATCGGATCGGATCGAAACCGGAACTCCGGACGCATCCGACACCGTCACCAAGGCCGCGTACACGGGTACGACAACCAAATTCAGGTCGTCACGCGGAGCCTTGACCTGTGTGTACCCCTTCGCGAGCATCAAGCCAGCGCCTCCGCCATAGATCGCGTACGGGCGCTGCGCTTGCGCGCCCTGGAACGCAAAGCGGCCCTGCGCGTCGCTGGTGCACACCAAAATGCCTGCGCAGGTTGCAGCCGGGCTCTGAAGGTTCACGAGCTTGGGTGTCAGCTGCGTCGGCATCGGCAAGGCCACAAGTGTTAGGCCAGCAACACGGTCACCGCTCGGCTGCGTAACGACGCCTGCAAGCGAGCACTCGGCAGTCAGTCGCAGCGTAAGCACTGGACTCGGGCAAACAGGCAGGGCGAGCAATAGATCGGCATACCCGCGCGCGCGGATCGCGAGGGTACCAGTCGAGTGAGCTCCGTCCAGCCAAACGGAATCGGCAGCGGGATCCACTTGGGAGTGAGCGCGCACTGCTTTCCCGTCCGCGTGCACCCAGTACTGGACACCCTCCACACGCGCACCGCTTTCGTTGTGGCACACGATGGAAAGACTGCACCCTGCGTGCGGTGGCGTCACAGGTCCGATGTCCTGTGGATCATCCTCTACGCGCACATTGGCCGCGTTCGTTGCGGACAGCGATTCCGCCTGTGCATCTGCTTCACTGCGCGTCGAAACGACGCTAGACGCATCTGCGTCCCGCTGACCACTGCGAAACAAGTAACTGAAGAGAAGTCCACCACACACAAGCACTAGGGCTATGACCGCTACTCGACTGCGCATGACTTAGGCTCCTCCAAGGCACTTAGCAGTGCTAATGAAATACGGACCAGACTGCGAGTTGAGTATCTCGCATTGAGACCCAGCTTGACAGCCAACCGACTGTGTTGAGCACAATCCCTTTGCAAGCACGACCCAACTATTCGAAACGCGAACCAAAATCACGTGACAACACCGAGGCGGATTAACCGAGGAACAAGAACAGGTTACACCCATCCCGTATTCAGTCATTTCGCAAATAGTGTAACATCCGGTGGTGCATCCGTTTTCAGCGCAATCGATCCACGCGTCGGCGGGAGAGACAGTAGTATCGATGGTCGTAATGGTCTTGCAGGAAGGCCCCAAATCAAAAGAAAATGCTAGCGCATAAATCCCGAGCAAGGACAAACTCAGCATGCTTATCTGCATAAGCATGCGCGAAACACGCAAACGACTCGACCACCTGTGCTTTAACGCCTGATATAACTGCATTTGATCCGGACTCTTTCTTGAGATTAGGTACCACAGCGGTGCCTTATTCTTCTGGTCTTAGCTAAAGAGCATATAAATGTCAATCGGGAGGCAAGCATACCCCACAATTCTACGCCGAAGGGTCTCAAGTCACGTTCGGCACAAACTCCATAGGGAGCCATGCATGCGCAAGCGCAGATTCGCGTCTGTCTTGACCACCATTAGACACAAGCTAGCCATCTGACTGGCTAGGCCTAAGACTCATGCTTGCAGAACATGATAAGTACAGCCCATG
>CAIKQM010000421.1 GCA_903829565.1 uncultured Planctomycetota bacterium | reverse complement strand
CGGGCGTGCTGGTCATGTCACGTTTACCTGACGAAGCCCCGTTCGCTTTCGATGCTGGTGCAGGTGGAGGCCGCGCGCGCGTCCCTGCTCTTGCTCTGGCTCATGCCGTAGGTGCGCAACTCATGGGCGGTGATGTCGAGGGCGCCTTGCGTACTCCCGCGTCGCAAGTGAAGCTCGATCTCGCGACGAAGGTCACGCTGGGCTGTGACATCCAAGCCGGCAAGGGACCTGCACGCAATGTGCTCGCGCGTCAACCCGGCCGTGATCGCACAAAGACCATCGTGGTGGGGGCGCACTACGATCACTTGGGCTGGGGCGGTTCGGGCTCGCTCTCGGGCGGAGTGCGCGCCGTGCACAACGGAGCGGACGACAATGCCTCCGGTAGTGCCGCGATCTTGGAGCTGGCGCGTAGCTTTGGTTGCGCGCTGGAACCAGCACCTTGCGACATCGTCTACGCGTGGTGGACTGCGGAAGAGATGGGCTTGCTCGGCAGCGAGCACTTCGCGCAAGCGCCCACCATCGACCTCAAGTCCGTGGTGGCGTACTTGAACTTTGACATGGTCGGTCGCGCCAAGCAGGGGACTCCATTGCAGGTGCTCGCGGCCGGCAGCGCCGCAGAGTTCCCGGCTGTGCTGGCCGCTGCCGCGCAGCAGGCGAACTTGGATCTCGCCGTGAACGCTTCGGGCTCATCGTTCGGCGGCTCTAGCGATCACGCGACCTTCTTGAAGCGCGAGATCCCGTCGTTGCACTTCTTCACCGGGCTGCACGAGGACTACCACAAGCCTTCGGACGACACCGAACGCTTCGAGGCCGAGGGCTGCGCCAAAGTGGTCGCTTTGGCCGAGGCGACCGTGCGCTCTCTGGCTAGCGGAGCCCGCCTTGCCTTCGTCGCGCCGAAGCTCGACGACAAGGGCCGGCGCGAAGTGCGCAGCGGCTTCTCGACTTGGTTCGGCTCGGTGCCGAACTACGCGTGGGATCGCGAAGGCGTGCTCATCGACGGCACCTCCGCCGGCAGTCCTGCCGAGAAGGCCGGACTGCTGAAGGGCGATGTGCTGGTCGGCATGGACGACCTCGACCTCAAGGACATCTACGACTTCATGTGGGTCCTGCAGACCAAGAAGCCGGGCGACATCGTCAAGGTCCGCTATCGCCGCGATGACGTGCTCGAGTCGGTGCTCGTCACGCTCTCGTCACGCGGCGCACGCTGAGTTCACTTCCACTGCGCGATGTACAGGTTCGTTTCGCCGGGGCGCGTGGCGCCGCGGTTGGAAGCGAACACAAAGTACTTGCCGTCAGGCGAGAACATCGGGAAGCCGTCGAATTCCTCGTGCTGCGTGATGCGCTCGAGGTTCTGGCCGTCGACATCGATGGCGTACAGATCAAAGTTGCGGCCGCGTCGATCCGGGTCGGCGTGGTTGGTGGCGAACACGATGCGCTGGTCGTTCGGGAAGTAGTAGGGCGCAAAGTTCGCGCGGCCTAGGTTCGTGACTTGGCGGCGATTCGCGCCATCGACATCGCACACCATGATCTCCATGCGCGAAGGCCGCACGAGCCATTGGCCCAGCAGACGCTTGTAGTCGGCAATCTCCTGCTCGCGCTTTTCGGGCGTGAAGCTGGTCGAGCGGAAGACGAGCTTCTTGCCATCGTGGCTGAAGAACGCGCCACCGTCGTAACCGATCTCATCGGTTACCTGCACCGCGTTGCTGCCGTCCAAGTCGCAGGTCCACAACTCCAAATCGCCGCTGCGAGTGCTGGTGTACACCATGCGATCGCCGAGCGGTGACACGGTGGCTTCCGCATCATAGCCCCATTGCGTTGTCAAGTTTACTTCACGGCCGGTTTTCAGGTCGTGAGCGTAGATGTCGTACTCGGGATACAGCGCCCACACATAGCCTTGGCTCTTGTCCGGCGGCGGCGGACAGTCACGGTGCCAGGCATGCGTGGAGGCATAGACCACGCTCGCGTCACCGGGCATGAAGTACGCGCAGGTGGTGACACCGCGTCCGTTGGACACCGGCGTCAAGCCGCCGCGACCATCCGTGGTCCAGATGCGATCGCATTGACCTGCTTGGCCGGTGACCTGCATCACCAAGCGCGAGCCATCAAAGCTCCAGTAGCCTTCGGCTGCGTTCTCGATGCCGCTGGTCACCTTCCACAAGCCGGCAAAGTGTGTTTCGCCCGGCAAGATCAGGTTGTCGACGCGCTCGAGGCCGCGCGTGGGATCCACGACGCGCGGCTCGACCACGTGCGCGCGCGGCGCACTGGCGCAACCAACCAAGGGGAGAGAGAGCAGCGTGAGGTGTGCGAGAGTCTTCATGGGGGGGAGTTGGGATGCGTGCGCGGCGGCACAGGGTCGGGCCCGGGCTCGGAGAAGGGATGACAACGACAGACGCGCCAGATCGCAAGGGCGCTGCCCTTGATTGGCCCATGCAAGTGCAGTGCTTCGATCGCGTATTGGCTGCAGGTGGGGGCGAAGCGGCACATCGGCGGCTTCCATGGGGACAGCCAGCGCCGGTACGCGCGGATCGGCAAGCTCAGGATGCGGCCCGCCGCACTCACGGTGTCTCCTTGGTCGGACGTGCGGCCTCGGCCGGACGCGGCGTGCGGCGCTTGGACCAAGCCTTGGCCGCCAACTCCTCCAGTTCGGCGCGCACCAGCGCCAAGTCGGGCTTGAGCTTGGGGGTGGCTGGCATGAGGATCAGGTCGCAGCCTTTGGGCAAGGCCGCGTAGGACAGGCGAAAGGCCTCACGGAACACGCGCCGGACACGGTTACGCTCGACAGCACCTTTCCAACATGCCTTACCCACCGACAAGCCGAGGCGCGTGCCTTCCAAACCATTCGGCGCGGCAATCAACGACACGCTGCGCCCGCGCGCTCGTCCGCCCGTCTTGAAGGCGCGCTCGAAGTCGTACTTCGACACCATGCGCATGGCGCGGGTGTAGCGCAGTTGGGGCGGGACGGGCATGGCTGTGCAGCCTAGCATGCCGGCTGCTGCGGTAGGATCTCCGGCATGGACCCGCGTGCTCGCCATTGGATTGCAGGGCAACGCTGTGCCTCTGCGCTCGGGTCCACCTTTGACACCGCTACGCCGGTGGGTGGGCGCTTTGTCGGACGCTGGCCGCGCGCAGGGGAGTCGGATCTGGCGCAAGCCATGGCGGCGGCGAACCATGCGGCTCAGGGGTGGTCGATGGTCGGTGCGAATGGCCGTCAAGTCTACTTGACGCAGGCCGTGCAGGCCGTGGAGCTCGAGTCCGCGACGGCGGCGCATCTGGAGGCACTTTCAGGCGTAGCGGCCAGCGTGCGCGCTGCCCATTGGCACGCGGCACGCGAGCTGTTGCTGGTGCAGTTGTCCAGCCGTTTTGACGAAGCACTGCCGGCGCAAGCGCCGCTGCAGGTGCTGGCGCCGCCGTGGAGCGCGGATCTCGCGGGCTATGTGCGCGCCTTGCTGCAGGCTTTGTCGTGCGGTCAGACTGTGGTGTTGCTCACGGATCCGCGCCTGCCGGCGCTGGGCGATGCGTTATGGGCTTTCGCCGCAGCTTTGCCAGCCGGCGTGCTGAACATCTTGCATGGCTTGGAGCCCCGGCTGGCGCCTGCGGATGCATGGCACTACGGCACGGCAACCATCCTGCGGGTGCGCGCCGGCACTGACCTTGTCGCTCAAGCGCAAGCCATGGTGCACGCGGTCTATGACCTTTCGTCGGGCGCTTGCGGCTGGCGTGCCGGCCAACCCGCCTGCGCCCTCATCGATGACGAGGTGTATGGGGCCTTCAGCCAAGCGGTGCTGCAGGCCTTTGAGCAGCATCCAGACCGGCAGCGTCCCTTTGCTTTGGCGACTGCGGCGCTGGCGGCATCTGGGGTCGGCGACCACCTTGCGAACCCCGTGCAGGGCATGCTGCGGACGGCTCTGGAAGACGGCGCAGTCCTCATTCCGCCGCGCGAGGGGCCTCACTACGGTCGCGTGCTTGTCAATATCAGCCCGCGCAGCCAGCTGCTGGAGCAACCTGCGGTCGGGCCCATCCTGCGACTTGCACGGCATTTCTAAATCCCTGCCAGATAAGGGCCAGCGCGGGGTTCCCCCAGCCGCCGCGGGGCGGCACAATCTTCATCTGGAACGGCTTGGGCCAAGGCCTGCGAGAGGCCGATACCAGCCTCCTAGACCACCCGTTCCCCGAACTGAGGTCCGCCATGATCGCCCCGCAACTTGTCCACGAAACCCTCTCCCGCCACCAACTGGCCGATGGGTTCGACTTCGTCCTCGACCTGGACCGTTCGCATGGCTCGTGGTTGGTCGATGCCCGCGATGGGCGCGAGTACCTCGACTTCTTCACCTGCTTCGCCAGCTGGCCTGTGGGCTATGACCACCCCAAGATGCGCGACGAAGGCTTCCGCAAGAAGCTGCTGCAGGCTGCGCTGAACAACCCCAGCAATAGCGATCTGTACACCAGTGCGATGGCGGAGTTCGTGCAGACCTTCGCCACGCATGTGACGCCGGAAGGCTATCCCTACCACTTCTGGATCACGGGCGGAGCGCTGGCGGTCGAGAACGCGATCAAGGTGGCCTTCGATTGGAAGGCGCGCAAGTTGGGCGCCGCGTTGAAGGATGATGGTGCCAGCCTCGTGGCCATGCACTTCAAGCAGGCCTTCCACGGGCGTTCCGGCTACACGATGTCGATGACAAACACCGATCCTAAGAAGATCGCGCTGTTCCCGAAGTTCTGCTGGCCGCGCGTGCACAACCCCGGGATCGTGTTCGATCTCGACGGCAAGATCATCAACGACATCGAGGCCGAAGAGCGCAAAGCCTGTGCCG
>CAIKQM010000420.1 GCA_903829565.1 uncultured Planctomycetota bacterium | reverse complement strand
CCGGTCACCACCACCATCTCCGCCACCGCGGTGGCAGGTGTGAACAACGACGTGGTCACGGTGTCGTTCGACGACATCATGTGGACGGGCGATGTGTCGGATGCCTCGAAGTGGATCCTCGAGTCGCCGGTGGGCACCTCGGTGTCGCTGGTGGGCGCGACCATCTCGTGGAACGAAGACTCCAAGACGGCGACGGTCGTCTTGGCGAACGGCACGAACCTGACGCGCGGCACGAACTTCTCCATCGCCTTTGCGGGCATGCGCGATGTGGGCGGCAACGCTCACCTCGGCACGACCGCCACGGGCTCGGTGGCCTCGGAGTCCATCCTGCCGTTCGTGACGAGCATCGTGCGTGATGGCTCGACCACGACGCGCCTCGGTGTGCGCTTCAGCGAGCACTGCCGCGATGTGACCGATGTGTACAACCCGGTGTCGAACCCGTCGGGCAGCGCGCGCTTTGTGCTCAACCCCGTCGGTGGCGGCACGGTCTATCCGACCGGCGGCACGCTGGTCGATGGTGGCTTGGGTGTCAACCTGGACTTCGCCGTGACTGTGGGCGCCTTGGACACTCTCGATGTGCTCTATGTGCGCGATGCGGCGGGCAACCAGATGTACCCGAGCTTTGCCACGAGCACCCAAGCCGAAGACAGCAACGAACCGGCCTTTGATGTGGGCTTCGCGACGTTGACGACGGTGTCAGGTGAACTGAACGACTATGTGACGGCGCGCTTTGACCGTGCGATGAGCCCGTGGGGCATCACCGACGCGTCGAACTGGACCGTCACTGGCCCGAGTGGCGCGGTCGACTTGACGAACGCGGTGTTGAGCTTCGATGGCAACAACACGGTCACGATCGCGATGCGTTCGGGCTCGAACACCAATCTGGAAACGGGCGGCTCCTACACGCTCTCGTTCGCCAATGGTCGTTCGGTTCAGGGCATCGCCATGACGGCCGCGACCACGGAAGTGGGCGTGCTCGCCGGTGGCGATACGACCGCTCCGGTTGTGGCCTTCAACGATGCGCGCATCGACAGCACGGATCCGAACTCGATCTTCGTGACTGTCAGCGAAGCGGTCGACTCCTCGGTGGCGCTGATTGCGTCGAACTGGGACCTGGGCGGCAACACTCCGACCTCGGTGGAATCGCTTGGCCAGCGCAGCTTCCGTCTGACCTTCTCGTCACTCGTGACGGTGGGTGACACGCTGAGCTGGGGCTTGGCGGACTTGGCGGGCAACATCGGTAGCTCGACCACGGCCATCGCGAGCGCGGATACGACCGCGCCCACGATGTCCATCTCGGCCTCGCTCACGGCTGGTTACAGCGGTGACATGATCGAGATTTCGTGGAGCGAGCCGCTCTTGCTGTCGACCGCCTTGGTGGCGGGCAACTACTCGGTGACGGTCGATGGCGCGAGCCAGTCGAACACGGGTGCGACGTACAGCTATCACTCGACGAACAACACGGTGCGCATCCAGTACCCGGACGGTGTCAACTTCCGTCAGGGCGCTGTGATCTCGGTCGCGGTGTCAGGTGTGCGTGACTGCGCGGGCAACCAGGTTGCTGGTGGTTCGAACGGTGCCACGACTGCGAGCGGCGATGTCACGAGCCCGACGATCTCGGGTGCGTACATCAACTGGGAAGCGGACCAAGCTGGCCTGGTGATCGATGTGCAGTTCAGCGAAGATGTGTTGCCGGCTCAGGCTGGTGATGCGATGCGTTGGACGGTGATCGAAGGCGGCAGCGCCTCGCTGACCAACGTGGTCGGTTTCGCCGAGCAAGTGCAGTCGGGCAACTATCGCCTGTACCGTCTCACGACGTCGTCGCCGATCGGTGCGGCTCACCAGCTGCGCATCTCGAGCGTGGCTGACTACGCTGGCAACAGCGGCAGCAGCTTGACGGTGGACCCGACCGAACCGAACTGACGCCAGGTCCATGCGCGACGGAGGACCTCCCGTCGCTGACCTTGGAGCGGGCCGTCCCTTGGGGCGGCCCGCTCGCTTTTTCCAAGCGCATTACAGTCGGCAGGGGTGGGCGCGACGATTAGGAGGTTGCAATTATGGAGCAAGCGCATTCCACCCCTGTGGTCGAGGACTTGGTGCGTGCATTGTCAGGCGTGGACGGGGATGCAGCTCCGGCTGCTGCTCTGGCGGCGCGCATGAAGCACGCAGCGAGTCGTGTAGACGAGATCACCGCGCAGGTGGCTGCTCGGGCGCTCATCGGCGAGCTGTGCCAGGATCCGCTCAACCTGCGTCGGTTGGAAGCACTGTTGGTGCTCGGCATGGCACACCCGGCTTTGTTGGCGCGTCATGGCATTGATGTGCGCCGCGAAGGAGAGCGCTTGGCGTTGCTGTTGGAGCACGAGGGGCGCACGGAGCGTGCCGCCGCCTTCCGCGAGACCATCGAGGCGCGCTTCCCTGCGCAGGCTCCGGAATGCGTCAGCGTTCCGGACACGCAACCTGCGCAACTTGCGCCGGCTCCGGTGGCCACGAGCGGCACGCATGTACGCGTCGATGCGCTGTTGCGTGAGGCCTCTACTGCTGTTGCTCAAGGACGCACGCGTGAGGCCTTGCGCCTGCTGCAGTCGGTGTTGACGGTGGACCCTGCGCGCAAGGATGTGGCGCGCATGATCCGCGATTTGCACTACGAAAAGGCGCAAAAGCGCCGTCACTTGCGCCGCGCGTGGTTGGCGGCGAGTGCTGTGTTCGTGCTGCTGGCTGCCACCGGTGTGGTGGTGCGTCGTGAGCGTTCGGTCGCCGCGGAATGGGCACACTTGCCCGCGGCGGTACCGCAAGACTTGGCCACCTTGGAAGCGCGCCATGCTGCGGTCGATGATCTGCTGGAGCGCCGTGGAGCGTGGCTTAGCATGGCCAGTGCAGTGCGTGAGCGCAGCGAGTTGGAACGCCATATTCAGCAGGCACGCACGCGTCTTGCCGAGGATGCCGCGCGGGTAGTCGAGGAACTGCGCGAACGGCGAGCCCAAGCCGATCTGTTGCGCGACCAAGCCCGTTTGGCTGCGGAGCGCGGTGACTACACACAAGCGCGCTCCAGCTACAGTCGCGCACTCGAGATCGCCGATGCGGATTGGGAGCACCGTGAACGTACGGAGCGTGACACCGCAGCGATCACTGCTTGGCTGACAGCACGCTCGACGTCCACGGTGGAGACACGCTGATGGGCTTCTTCACTCGCATCGTGAACTTGGGCGGCGCCGACAAAGGGCGTCTCCGTGAACTCACACGAGCTCTGGCTACGGACCCCAGTGCCGCAGCCTATGCGGCCCTTGCTCATGAACAGGCTTTGCGAGGGGATGCCCAGGCCGCTGCGCGTACGGCGCGTGAGGGACTGGGGCTCCATGCGCATGATGAAGCACTGCAGCGGCTGTTGGAGCGCGCGACCACGCTGCTGCGTGAGGCGCGCTTGCGCGAACTTGCGCAGGAATTGAGCACGGCACCGCGTCCTGCGTTGCGTGCCGAGTTGTGTGCCTTGTTGCTGGAGGCTGGCCGCTTGGAACGGGCTGAAGAAGCTGCCCTCGAGTGGAGCCGTCATGGCGGAGGTGCCGATGCGTGGTTGGCGCAGGCTGAGGTGCGTGCACGGCGCTACTTTGCCGATCGTCGTCGTGAGGACGCGCGCACGGCACTCGACTTGTGCGCCAAGGCCAGTGCGGCCGTGCCCGCGGATCCGCGTCCCTTGCGCTTGCGTTTGGAGCTGTGCGCCAGAGCGGGTGCCTTTGCCGAGGCGCTGCGTAGTGCCTCCAAATTGCTGGAGCTCAGCCCTGGTGATGCCACTTTGGAGGCGCGTCACCGCACGCTGGCAGCGTTGGCACCGCAGTCAAGTGAATTGGACACGGCGCTGCGCGAGGTCGAGCGCAGCGGCCTGTTCGTGGATGAGCTTGTCAGCCCGGCAGCACCGGAGAGTGCGGCTGGTGTGCAAGCAGCGGATGCACAACCGACACAGGTGCGAGACATGTTGAGCGCCTGTGTCGAGCGCGATGCGACTGTCCAGTTTGCTTGCGCTCAGCGCGGCTCCACGGCCCTGATTCACGGCGAAAAAGGCGCCTCGGCTGAGCGTGCGGCTCGCGGGGCGCGTGAGATCACCACAGCCTCGCGTGCGCTGGCGCGCAAGCTCGGCTTGGGGGCATTGCGCGAGGTCCGCTGCGAGCATGCGCTCGATGACCAGACTACGGCCACCGTGCTTGTGCAAGCCAGTGACCACAGCTCGGCTGCGGTACGAGTGACCGGTACCGCGCACGAACGTCACACCCGGGCTTTAGTTGCGATGGTGCACGCGCTCGATACAGGAGCAGCACGATGAAGGCAGTACTCGATGCTCTACGCAACATCGGCGGTGTGCGCATGGCCGCGCTCGTCATGAAGGATGGTGTGCCCGTCGTGTGCTCGGGCGCGGATCCTGCTTTGGAAGCCGATGCTTTGGGTGCGTTGGCCGCAGGCTACCTGCGTGAATTGGAGCAAGCAGCCACGGCCTTGTCCTTGCCGACACCGCGGCGCGCTCTCGTGCGTGCTACGCGCGGCAGTGTGTATGTGCACAACCTTGAGGCGGGCTTGCTCGTGGTGCTCGTCGACTCGGGTGCGCCATTGGAACAAGTAGGGCCGGCGCTCGATGCCGCGGTTACGCGCTTGACGCGTCGCACCGAGCGGACAACCGCACCACTCACTCACATCGATCAAAGCCGCGGCGCTGCTTAGCGACCGCGGGTTTCAGGGGCAGAGGGCTAGCAGGGAACAACAGAGGGAACATGGTTCAAATCAACTTCGGCGAGCGTCAAGTGAACGCCAAGATCGTGTACTACGGTCCTGGCATGTCCGGTAAGACGACCAATCTTGAGATCGTCCACCAGAAGGCACCGCCTACCAATCGTGGCGAACTGACCAGCATCAGCACAGACGGCGATCGCACGCTGTTCTTTGACTTCATGCCGTTGGATCTAGGCACCGTCGCTGGCTTGAAGACCAGCTTCCAGATCTACACCGTGCCCGGTCAGGTCTACTACAACAGCACGCGCAAGCTCGTCCTGCAGGGCGTCGACGGCGTGGTCTTTGTCGCGGATTCTTCGGCCTCGATGGTGGAGGAGAACCTCGAGTCCTTGCGCAACCTCGAGCAGAACTTGGCGGAGTACGGCAAGTCCTTGGAAGACGTGCCGTTCGTGATCCAATACAACAAGCGCGACTTGCCCGATGCTCTGCCAGTCGAAGAGCTGGAGCGCTTGCTCAATCCGCACGGCGTGCCGTCGTTTGAAGCAGTGGCCAACACGGGACATGGTGTGTTCCCGACGCTGAAGGCTCTGGCCGCCGTCGTGATTCAGTCCATTCACGCGGGTGCGCGCGGTCCTGCTGCGCCCACAGCGGTCGCGCCTCAGGCTGCACCGGCACCTGTGCCTGTGATGGCTGGTGCGGTGGCTGCTCCGGTCGCGGTGGCTGCGGCCGCTGCGTCGACGAAGTCCATTCCCTTGCCGTCCATTCCAGCGCTGCCGGCCACGCGCACGACTCCGGAGTCGTTGTCGAAGACCAACATCCGACCGCTGCCCATGCCGCCGGTTTCGGCCCCGCCTGCGAGTGCTGCACCGACGCCGCCTGCCGCGAGTCCACGCGCGCCGGCTGCTTACGGCACACAGCCGCCGCGCACTTACGCGCCGCCGGCCTCGGCTCGCACGGCGCCGCGTACGGCTCCGCGGCCTGAGGCGCGTCCTGAGGCGCGCACAGCTCCGCGCTCCACACCGCAGGCCGAAGTCCACGCTGAGTCCACGCCGCGCCGTTCCTTCCCGCTGAAGGCGCGTGATGTGTTGATCATCGTCGCGGCGTTGGCCGTGGGCGCGGCAGCCATGCACTTCGCAGGGGGCCTGCTGTGAGTGTGCAGCACTCCAGTCGCGAACAACGCCTGCGTTCGGAGCGTATGGTGTTCTACGCGCACGATGTGGCCGCGTTGAATGAGGCTCTGGATGGCTTCCTCGAGCTGTCCCAAGCACGTGCCGCCTTCGTGATCGATCGCGAGGGGCATCTGGTGACGCGCCGCGGTGACTGCGCCGACGCAAGCTTGGAATCCGTGGCCGCTCTGGTGGCCGGCTCCTTTGCCGCCACCCGCGAACTCGCACGACTCTTGGGCGAGACCGAGTTCAGCACCATGGTGCATCAAGGCCGCCGCGACTCGATCCAAGTGTCCTTGGCCGGCGAGCGGGCACTCTTCGCCGCGGTGTTTGATGAGCGCACGAACCTAGGGCTGGTGCGTTGGCACGCTCGCGAGAGTTGTGAGCGGTTGGCGCAGTTGTTTCAGGGGATGAGTGAGCGGGCGGTGGGGGGGCAGGAGCCTGGGGCGGCGTTGCCGAGTGAGTTTGGGAAGGACGCGGCGGCTGCACTCGACAAACTCTTCTGATCCGATCTTGGTCCTGCTGAATGTGCAGGACTTGGTGCCGCCCCAGTGGGTTTGATGGCCGGAATCCCATGATTCCTGCGACGTAGAGCGCTGCTCAAGCGTCTGGCATTTATCGGGCACCGCTGTCTTTGCTCCCCAGCCATGGCCTGGCAGTCCTTATGGGCGGTCTAGGGGCACGGCGGCACTCGTTGCTGGTGCTTGGGGCTCTAGGGCCGTGAGAGCCCGCCGAGAGGCGCTTCACCTTCTAGTTCGCGAGATTTCGTGGCAGAAACAGGCCAACCTGTCTGCTGACCTTTTGCGCGGCGCTGGCCGCCCCCAACTCGTGCACATTCATCGGGGCCAGTATCGATTTGGGGTTTGCCCTTGCACATCCCCACCCCCCTCGCTACCTTCTTAGGCCCTCAGGCGGGCGCAGAACGCCCTCCGAGGCCTGGAGAGCAAGAGATATGGCACGTCAGTGTGACTACTGCGGCAAGCGCACGGAAGTTGGCAATCAGGTGACCCACCGTGGTCTGCCCAAGAAGAAGGGCGGCATCGGTCTGCGTTGCACCGGTCGTACCAAGCGCGAGTTCAAGCCGAACATCCAGCGCGTGGCCGCTGTCGTCGGCGGTCAGTTGACCCGCGTCAAGGTGTGCACGCGCTGCTTGAAGGCTGGCAAGGTGGCCAAGCCGGCGCGCGGCAAACTCGCTACTGCGGGCTGACCAAGCTCTCTCGTCGTATCGCCAACGCCATCGGTGCTCACCGGTGGCGTTGGTGTTTTCATGACCAGGCCAAATCATGCTTCGGTCAATTCTTGAGAAAAATCCAACTTAGCGGGAAAGGGTCTGCCCAAGCCTGCCGATTGACCCTCTTGATGTCGTGGACCGCGTACGGTGTTGAAAGCCGGCGCACTACCCCAAAAGGAGACGATCCTCATGGCTAAGAAGAAAGCTGCAAAGAAGGCCGCCAAGAAGACCACGAAGAAGGCCACCAAGAAGGCCGCCAAGAAGGCGAAGAAGTGACGTAGCGCCCTTCGGGGCGCCACGCGGCGGTCGAGAGATCGCCGGGCGGCTCACATGAATAAGAGCCACCTCATCGAACACGTCGCTCTGGAGCTTCGAACCTCGAAGCTCCAGGCGGCGCTTCTTGTGGAGACCGTCTTGGACGGCATCAAGAAGGGTCTGCGTGATGATCGCAGCGTAACGCTGACGGGTTTTGGCACCTTCGAACTGAAGGAGCGCAAGGCTCGCACGGGACGCAACCCCCACACGGGGGAGCCGATTCCGATCGAAGCCGGCAAGCGTGTCGGATTCCGG
>CAIKQM010000419.1 GCA_903829565.1 uncultured Planctomycetota bacterium | reverse complement strand
CCACCCTAGCCTGGAGCGCAGTCCTCGAACCGCTGCGTGTGGAGACTGCGGAGACTCAGGAACCTGCGCGGGGGCGGGAGACCTTCCACCTGCTACGGCGGAGAGACAGTGACCAGACGAGTTTGTCGCTACCCAATACGGGGTATGTGGCGACGATCGTCGGGGATGGGGGGGTGGTTTCAGGCGCTGGAGAGCGGCTCTGGACGGCGGCGAGCGTGGGCAGCCCTTGGGAGTGGATTGCGTGGGAGGCTCCGTCGTCGAAGGCGCCGGGGGGGCGGTTGTGGATTTCGGATCGGGGGTCGGTGCGGGCGATGGGAAATTGACCCACATCGATGACCCACATCGATACTGGCCCTGACGAGTGTGCACGAGCTGCGAGGGAAATCGCCAACTAGGTGCGACAGAGCGCAGCCGAGATTCGTCTAGTACGGAATAGGACCTGCCAGACCGAACCCTGGTAGGGCCTTCCTAGGGCTCAGGAAAGCCTTGGTGCAGGCCTAGGCCACCCCAGCCCTATCGGTTGCCTAAGGACTCCCCTAGGGGGGCCCAAAGTGCCTCCCACGGTCCCCGAGGAAAATCAGGACCGCGGGACGCCCCGACCCTACAGCTAGCCATCGCGGAGGCCATCGCCCCCGCGAAGTTCGTGCACATTCATCTGGGCCAGTATCACTTGGCCTCAATCCCGTAGTCCAACTCCCAAGCCGGCATCTCCCCGCCCGCTCCAATGAGGTAATGCTCAAACCACTGCACCATCCTCAATGCATAGTCCAAGCGCGCACACGCCTTGCGGTTGCCATGCCCCTCACCGGGGTACAGCACTAGGCGCACCGGTGCTTGCCCCCGCAGCTTGAGGTAGCGATACATCGAGCGCGACTGGCCCGGGTCCACGCGCGGGTCTTCCTTGCCGTGCAGGATCAAGAGCGGTGTCTTGCTTTGGCCGGCATAGGTGATGGGGCTGCGTTCGATGAAGAAGTCGACGGCCTCCCACGGGCGCTTCAGGGAGTGCACATAGAACTCTTCGTTCGGGATGTCGGTGGTGCCCGTCTTCGAGAGCTTGTCGCCGATGCCCACGAACATGACGCCAGCTGCGAAGCGTTCGCTGTGCTTGGTGGAGCACCACGCCGTCGCGTAGCCGCCGTAGCTGCCGCCGGTGATGCCCACTTTCTTGGGATCCACCAAACGACCGCCGGCGTCGCCGATGAAGTGGTCCACGGCGTCCACCAGGTCATCAAACTCCTTGCCGGCCGCATCGCCTTGGCCCAGTTTGCTGAAGGCCACACCGCGACCGGTGCTGCCGCGATAGTTCGGATAGAACACGGCGATGCCCATCTCGGCCAACATCTGACCGGGGCGCGAGTAGTTGGTCAGCCAACCATCCATCTCGTGAGCTTCAGGGCCGCCGTGCACGGAGAGGACGAGCGGATGGGCGTTGGCCATCTTCTTCTGGCGCAGCGGAGCGATCAGGATGCCCTGCAGTTCCTGGCCATCACGCGCCTTCCATGTCACAACTTCTTGACGCGCGAGCTCAGCCGTCGCGAGCCACGGGTTGGAGTCCGTCATGCGCACGGCACCCTTGCCGCCCGCTTGCCAGACATACAACTCCTGGGCATGCGTACCTGTGCTGCCTACGAGCGCGATCGTCTGCCCGTTTTCAGACGCAGCAAGTGAAGTCCACGCCGCGACTCCGGCAGGAATCAACTCTTGCATGCTGTCCACTTTGCCTGCGGCAAGAGTGCTGCGACGCAGCAAGGTCCGGCATCCGTCCGTCACCACATGCAACAGACCGCTGGTGGTCCATGTTGCCACCGCGGAATCGGCGAGCGCACCTTGGCCGAGCACATCGATGAAAGCTCCACCTTCGGAGGGTGCGACCCACAAGCGCCCTGCAGAGGGGTCGTGGATGTCCTCGCCTGCAACCAACCACACATGCTTGGCATCGGCGCTCCAACCCACATCACCCAACTTGCCGGGAT
>CAIKQM010000418.1 GCA_903829565.1 uncultured Planctomycetota bacterium | reverse complement strand
TGCATCCTAACGCCAGTGCTTGCATGGATACTGGTCCAGCTGAGTGTGCACGCGTTGGAAGCCCATTTAGGGCCGCTCAGGGCCGGGGCCGCGGTTGTTCATGGGGCTTGCGAGGAATCTCCCGAAAATTGCACCCAGGCCTCGACCTAGTCGTTTCGCGCTCTGGCTTGGAGTCCGCAGCCAGTACGCCACTCTAGGCTCGGCCTGCGCGTCGGTGGAGGCTCGATTCCGCATCAAAGGGAGCGGCCGCCCTTGGGGCGAATCTAACCGGACGACTGCGGGGCTCACCTCGGGACAAAAAACCGGCCTTTTCACTTACGTAGAACACAGGCTCTGTGACTTCGTGCACAGTCACCCACGCCAGTATCCTTGCATGCGTAGCAACATCCGCGCACTCTGAGCGCGCCTATGTACGCCCTGCTGTCCCCGGAGGTGCCGCACCTCGTGCGCGACCTCGCCCTCGTCTTGGGCGTGGCTGCGATCACGAGCGTGCTCTTCCAAAAGTGGCGCCAACCGCTGGTGTTGGGCTACTTGCTGGCCGGCGCCATCCTCGGGCCCAACATCCCCGTGCCGCTGCATGTGTACGACGAGACCGTGCTGCGCGATCTCTCGGAACTGGGCGTCACTCTGGTGGTGTTCTGCATCGGGTTAGAGTTCAGCCTGTCGCGCATTGGCACGATGGGGGCGGGAGCTTTGATCGCCACTTCGGTGGAGATGGGGCTGCAACTGCTGCTTGGTGTGCTGATCGGGCATGCGCTGGGACTCGATCCGCGCGGCGGCTTGTTCCTGGGCACGTTGATCGCCGTATCCAGCACGATGCTGGTGCAGCGCGTGCTCAATGAACGCACCAAGGATCCGCGCCTACGCGAGCTAGTCTTGGGGCTGCTCGTGGTCGAGGACCTAGGTGTCATCCTCCTGCTCGCCATCTTGTCCGCGTTCTCCTCCGGCGCGGAAGCCTCGTGGTCCGAGGTGGGCATCACCACGCTGAAGTTAGGCGTGTTCCTGATCAGCACGCTCGCCATTGGCATGTGGTTGTTGCCACAAGCTTGGTTGGCCGTGCTGCGCTTGCGCCGTAAGGAAACGACCATCGTCTTCGCCTTGGGCGTGTGCTTCTTCTTCGCGCTCGTTGCCAGCGCTGCCGGCTTCTCTTCGGCCTTGGGTGCGTTCCTCGCCGGCTCGATCCTCGCCCAAGCAGGTGCAGGCCATGAGATCGAGCGCCGCATCGAAGGTGTGCGCGATATGTTCGCGGCCGTGTTCTTCGTCACCGTGGGGATGTTGGTTGACCCCGATGTGCTGCTCGAGCATGCCGGCTTGGTCGCCTTGCTCTTTGGCGTGGTGGTCGTCGGCAAGTTCTTCGGCGTAGGCCTCGGTACCTTTCTGTCCGGTGCGGATAGGCCCGTGGCTGTGCGTGCGGGTCTCGCGATGGGCCAGATTGGCGAGTTCGGTTTCGTCGTCGCTGGCATGGGTGTGAGCTCGCAGTTTTTGCCTGCGCACTACAGCTCGGTAGCCGTAGCTGTCTGTGCCCTGTCGGCCTTCACAGCGCCTCTGTTCTTATCGCACGCCGACAGCATTGCGGCCGGTGTCGAGCGTGTGCTGCCTAGGCGGTTGGAGACGTTGGGCTCCTTGTACTCCGCTTGGTTGGCCCAGTTGCGCGCCAGCGGTGCACGCGATGTGCGCTATGAAGCGCAACGGAAGCTGCTGCGCGCTCTCGCGCTGGACTTAGGTGCTTTGGCGCTCTTGGTAGGCGCAACCGGCACGCTGTACGCGCGTGGTACTCCCGCCGTGGCGAGAGCGTTGGACTTGGGCCCCGCGGCCGCAGGTGCCGTGCTCTTGCTGTTGGTAGCGGTGCCCGCTCTGCCTCTCTTAGCCCGTGTGTTGGTGCACACGCGCAAGCTTGCACTCGCGATGGCGATGAAGGCTCTGCCACCTGTGCAGGGCCGCATGGATGCAGCGGTCACACCGCGCCGCTCGCTGGCCATGGCTGTACAAGTGGCTCTCTTGCTGGCCGCAGCCACACCCTTGGTGGCGCTGGCCGCACCGTTCCTGCCGGTACTGGCCTCGCCAGCGGTGGTGTTGGTGGTGGTGATCCCGTTGGCGTGGTTGGTGTGGCGTGCTGCCACGCAGTTGGATGGCCACGTGCGCGCAGGAGCCGAAGTGATCGCCGAGGCATTGGTGCAATCGCAAGGCAATCAAGCGGCCGTGGCGCTTTTGCCGCAGCTCTTGCCTGGTATCGGAGAGTTGCGCGTAGTGCCGCTCGACAGCGGCAATCCCTGCTGTGGTGCCACCCTGCGCGAGCTAGAACTGGCCAGTGGCTGCGGTGCGCAAGTGTATGCCGTCACGCGCGGTACCGAACGCATCACCATGCCGGATGAGGACTTTGAACTGCGCGCAGGGGACTTGGTCGCCCTGGGCGGATCGCCCGATGCCGTCGCCGCGGCAGAGCGCCGCTTGCACGCAGCACCACACGCGTAAGCACTCAGTCCAAGCAGGACAGCACAGAGGCGGGCAGATCCGCGATCCATGTGGCATCACTGCACCACCAAGGACCAAGCTCGCGCAAAGTGGTCGCTTGTGAGTCCGCACTCCAAGGCGCGTAGGCATCCACGCGCAGAGTGCCTTGCGCACTTGATCGCAACAGTTGCAGAGCACTGGACACATCCGGCGCCGCGAGCCAAGGGACACCTTCACGAGCCTGTGCACACGCGGCGAGGAGCGCCCCGTCAGGTGTGTGCAACAGACACGCGCGCTGCTGCAGTACCGCGCGCAACGACTTGCCAGGCAACGGCACCCAACCTTGATGCGCGCGCGCACACTGCAGGGCAAGTTGCTCCACTTGTACTGGAGTTAGCGAACGCGCTGTCTGTACATGCGCTGTAGCCGCCGACGCAGCAAGGATCGCAGGCAACTGCAGCTGCACGCCATACACACGCCCCACGGGCTGCAACCCGGCGCGCGCGTACAGAGTGCGCTCTCGCGAGCGCAAGGCCACAGGCATCCCCGCTGCCTGCGCTTGCTGCACCACATGCTGCACCAGTGCGCCGCCCAAGCCTT
>CAIKQM010000417.1 GCA_903829565.1 uncultured Planctomycetota bacterium | reverse complement strand
GTGCGTGGCTTCCAAGCCTATGGACAGAAGGTCGAGTTGATTCGCGCGGGCCATTCCTCCGCTGTCAATCTCGCTGACATCGATCACACGCAGGTGCAGCGCGGCATGGTCGCGGCCACACCCGGCTTCTATCGCGGCATGACCATGTTGGGCGTGCGCTTGCGTGCGCTCGATACCTTGGAGCGAGCCTTAGAGGATCGCATTGCTGTGCGTGTGCACGCTGGCACGGCCGAGGTCTTGGGCGAGGTGGTGCTGCTTGATTGTGACCGGCTCGAGCCCGGCGAGGAGTGCCTCGCGCAGTTGCGTTTGGCGGAGCCGTTGGTCGTTGCTCCAGGTGATCGCATGGTGGTGCGCCTGGCCTCGCCTGCTTGGACTCTGGCCGGGGCCACCGTGCTCGAAGAGAGCAAGCATCGCCTCAAGCGGCACAAGAAGTTCGTGCTGGAGGAACTGTCGCGCGCGGAAGCATCGTTGGGCTCGCCGCGCGAGCACCTCGAAGTGGTATTGGCACGTGCGCAAGGCGGCACCAGTGTGGCCGAGGATCTGGCCATCGAGGTCAAGCGGCCGCGTGACGAAGTGGAGCGCTTGCTGAATGACCTCAAGGCGCAAGGCAAGGTGGCGAAGGTAGGTGCACCGCCGCGCTGGATTCATGTCGAGCGCTTGCAAGTAAGTTTGACAAAAGTGCGGACTGCGCTGGAGGCGCATTTTGCAGCCAATGCACACCGTTCCTTGGTCGATGTGCGCGATGTGCGGCGTGTTACCGGCTTTGACGCGGACTTTCTGGACCCGCTGTTGCTCGAGCTGGCGCGCGCCGGCGAGATTGTGGTTGAAGCAGGCGGCCAGATCCGCCGCAAGCAAGCTGCCGAGCTAGATCCGGCGACCGCGGCTTTGAAGGCGCGCGTACTGCAGGCGCTGGTAGCGGGCCGTTTCCAAACGCCCTTTGTCGTCGACTTGGTGGCGCAACTGGGTGCTAGCGACAAGGACATCCTGCGCGTGCTGCAACACGCCTGCGATGCCAAGGAAGCGCAAGCCATCACCAAAGGTGAGTTCTACTTGCCGATGAGCTTGGTGGCCGAGTCGCGCGACGCGATCATCGCTAACTGCACCAAGCATGGTTCGCTGGACATCCCTTCCTTGCGCGATGCCTTGGGCACCACGCGCAAGTGGATCATCCCCTTGCTCGAACATCACGATGCGGCTGGCCTGACAATCCGTCAGGGAGCCAATCGCGTGCTGAAGCGTCGCTGAGCTACACGGAACTTCTTTCCGCATGGGCCGGCATGGCCACGGCTTTCCGACGAAGTTTGAGCCGCGTCCGCATGCGCGCCGATGAGGTGGAGAGCGGGGCCTCGGCCGCCGCGGGACCTCATGCACCACCAAGATCAAGATCCGCAGCCGTTCGGTGACACTCTGTCCAGCGGCAATCGTCCGGCGCGCGGTGCGCGCATCATCGAGTCCTCTAGCGATCTGGCGAGTCATGTTGCCAAGGACGATGCGGTCGACTTCCTTGGACTCGATGGCACAGCTCCCAACACGACTCCGCAAGCGGTGAGCACACCGCAACAGTTGCATGCGGCCCACCATCGGCGTCATGCAACCACGGCGACAGCAACGGCACCTGCTGCGGTTGACAGCTGGCTCTTGGATTCGCCTTCAAATGCGGCGGAAACAACAGCAGCAGAGTTGTTGCAGCCTGAGGCACCGCTGGTGCTCGCAGCTGCACCGCAAGAGGCTACGCGGGCTGCTGCGTTCCCTCTGAGCACGCCGGCGCAGCCGGTGCAGACCTCGGCGCGCCGCTGGACGCTGTACGCCGCGCTCGCGTTGCTGTGCGCAGCTGGTGGCGGCGCGTACTGGTGGCAAAGCACGAGCGCCACGCAGGAGGTCACCGTACCGCTCGCGCAACCCAAGGCGATTGCCAAACCCGCACGTGTTGAGCCGCCTCGTGTCGAGGTTGCACCGCTTGCTGCTGCACCGGTTGAAGTTGCACCTGTCGAACCAGAACCTGTCGAGCTAGAACCTGTCAAGGAAACTGGCAGCCCCCTTGCGAGCGTGAGTACGCCCGAGGTCACTACGCCGTCGCTGCCGCTGGCTGCGAATGTGTGGAAGGCTCAACCCACGCACGAAGCGCTGGGTGCGCGTTGGATGTTAGGACAGCGCCTGGCTCGTCGTCACAACTGGAGCCTGTTGGGACTCCACGGTTCTTTGCCCGCCCAGCGTCGTCCTGCTGGCAGCGGTCTTGTCGCGGCCAGCGTGCTGCCTGTCATCACCGTGCCTGTCATCAAAGTGCCGGACATCACCGTGCCGGCACCCACGACCATTGAAGTGCGCGATGTGGTCGGTGCCCGCCGCGTGACACCGGACGAACAACCGCACTTGCATGCCGACACCACGGTGCCGATGGAGCGCATCCATGAAACGCGTCGCGTGTTGACCCCCAAGGTCGG
>CAIKQM010000416.1 GCA_903829565.1 uncultured Planctomycetota bacterium | reverse complement strand
TCCACGGGTGTACGCGATGCCCGTGTAGCCGTTGGACAAAGGCTCGTACATCGTGCCCTGACCCGGCCAATCGAACTCGCCTTCCGAGCCATCATCGAAGCGCAGGGTGAAGTAGTAGTTCACCTCGCCATCGATGCTGGTTTCACTGCGGCGTTCGGATACAAGGGCCGGGCGCCGCATCAGGGCAGCGCGCTTGTGGGCGGAGCGCAAAGCAGCCGGCCGCGTCAGCACGCCGAGCCCCGTCACGATCAAGGCTGCCCCGAGCAGCGGGCCTGCTGCCAACCATTGGCCGTCCGCGATCCACACGCCAAGGCCTCCGACCAGCAACCCAGCCGCGACCGTTAGGGTGCCTTGCGACAACAGGCGACCGGCGCGGCGCTCGACCATCGGATCGGGCGGGATGAACTCCATCGCAGCCGCGAAGCTCTTGTGCTGGCGCATGCGCTGCAAGCGCTCGATGACCGCCGGATCCACCGGCTTCTTGGCATCCGCGATGCCCAGCGGCGTGGCGCAGTACGCGCACAGCGACAGGTCGGTGCGGTGCAGCTTGGCCCCGCAGTTCGGGCAGTGCGTGCGTACGGTGACGGTCGACATTGGTGCGGAAGTCTACCTCACCGCCACGCCATGACCACCGCCTTGCGTGTGGCGCCGTCGCGATAGGCCACCCACGGGGTGTCATCGGCCCCCATGGTCATGGTCAGGTAGTCCGCGGCCGCGGTGGTGAAGTAGGGCCCGCCCACCGCTTGCCACGCGCCGTTCTCAAAGCGCTTGACCACTGCTTTACGGCCTTCGTTCGCGGCTTGGTACGCGGTCCATGGACGTCCGCTGCTGTCAAAACGGAGGCACAACCACTGGCGCCAGTTCTCGGTGGCCACGACCGGCGTGTCGGCGGCATCGACATCGCCGCCGAGGCGGAGCCACTGCTGGCCCTCGAGCTTCCACACGGACACGCGTTGGCTGGTGACCACCCACGCCAACCACACGCTGCCATCCGGTGCATGCTCGACGACCAGGTTGGCTGCGTTGTCGAGACTGAAGTTGGGCGCGCCGCAGTCAAGCCACGTCTGCAGTGACTCGTTCCACTGCTTGACGACGGGTCGTCCACCCGCCGTGAGGTCGCTCCACGCGCACACGAGTTGTCCAGTCGGTCCCATCGAGAGCGACTGATAGTGCGCCAGCCCCGCACTGATGCCGGGCGTGCCCATGGTGTGCCATTGCGTGCCATCAAAGCGCCGCACCGTAGTGCGATCGACAGGCGTCGTCGTGCGGTCCTGCACCACGACGATCGGCCAGCCATTCGCCTGCAGGGCAAGATCCACACAGTGCGCCTCGCCTGGGCTTGCGCCGCTCGGCAGCAGCGACCACACACCGTTGAAGGGCGAGAGTGTGCGCACGACGGCGGTGGGTTGCCCGTACTCGCGGGCTGCTAGCCACAAGGTGCCATCGGGCGCGAAGACAAAGCGGTTGTACCAGCTCTCCTGCGCGCTGCCCGCACCTTGCGGCACCACATCCAGCCAACTGCGCAGCGACTCCGACCAACGGCGCAACGAGAGACGATGGTTCGTTGTCAGGAAATCTTGATACGCGATGTGCGGCACGCCGCTGGGCGAGAGCTCAAGGTAGGGACTCATCACTTCGCCCGCGCTCAGCGGAGCCTCGCCGATGACGCTCCACTGGCGGAGCCGCTCGGGCCGCCCACGCATCGCAGGCGCGTGCGGACTCGCCTGCCCGCTGCTGTTGCCCATGGCCAGCGAGCCCAGCGTAAAGAGAGCGATTGCGGCTGCAGCTCGTGTGGAAACGTCCATGCGGGGGTCCGTGTGCTGCAGCAGCATAGGCATAGCGCCTACGCGGATCACATGGCCTTTTAGGGTAGACTCTTCGCCCCAAAGGACCCACGCATGCCCCGCAACGTCGTCGTCATCGGAGCTGGCCCCGCCGGCTATGTCTGTGCCATCCGTCTCGCTCAACTCGGCCAGAAGGTCACGGTCGTCGAGAAGGAGTACCTCGGTGGCACCTGCCTCAATGTTGGCTGCATCCCGAGCAAGGCGTTGATCGCCGCGGGCGTGCTGGTGAATCGCCTTGCCGAGGCTTCGGCGATGGGCATCACCGTCAAGGGCGTCGAAGTCGATGCCAAGAAGCTGGTCGAGTGGAAGGCCGGCATCGTCGGCAAGCTCACCGGTGGCATCGGCGTGTTGCTCAAGAACCACAAGGTCGATGTGGTCTATGGCGAAGCGCGCTTCGTGGATGCCAAGACGATCGCGGTGCAGAGCAAGGAGGGCGAGAAGAAGCTCTCGTTCGATGATGCCGTGATCGCGACGGGCTCGGTGCCGATCGAGATCCCGGGCTTCAAGAACGATGAAGACGCGGTGTGGTCGTCGACAGGGGCGCTGCGTCCCGCCAAGATCCCGGGCCACCTCGTGGTCATCGGTGGCGGCTACATCGGGCTTGAGCTGGGCATCATGTACAAGAAGCTCGGCTCCAAGGTCACGGTGCTCGAGGCGTCGGCCGGCGCGTTGCCCGGACAAGAGCGCGACTGCGTCAAAGTCATTGAGCGCTCGTTGAAGAAGATGGGCGTCGACCTGAAGACGGAGACCTTTGCCAAGGGCTACGAGCGCAAGGGCGGCAAGACGACCGTCAAGATCGAGACCAAGGGTGTGGCCAGCACGATCGAGTGCGATCAAATCCTCTCGACGGTGGGCCGCAAGCCGTACAGCGCGGGCTTGCAGTTGGAGAAGGCCGGCCTCGCGGTGGATGCCAAGGGCTTCCTCGCCGTGGACGCGCAGATGCGCACCAAGGTCAAGCACATCTACGCGATCGGCGACATCGCCGGTCAGCCGATGCTGGCGCACAAAGGCAGCAAGGAAGGCCTGGTGGCCGCTGCGGTCATCGCGGGCCAGAACGAGTCCTACGATGTGCGCTGCGTGCCGGCTGTCATCTTTACTTCACCTGAGATGGCGTCGGTCGGCTTGACCGAAGACCAGTGCAAGGAGAAGGGCCTCGCTTACAAGACGGGTTCGTTCCCGTTCGCGGCCTCCGGGCGCGCCATGAGCTTGATGGAGACCGAAGGCTTCGTGAAGTTGATCACGGACGCCAAGACGGACGAGATCTTGGGCGTGCACATGGTCGGCCCCGAAGTGACAGAGCTGATCGCTGAAGCCGCGCTCGCCATCGAGATGGGCGCGACCGCAGAGGACATCGCGCGCACGATCCACGCGCACCCGACTCTGCCGGAAGCCATGATGGAAGCCGCCGAAGCCGTGCATGGCATGGCGGTGCACATCTACCAGAAGAAGTGAGCGCCACCACGCCTGCGTTGGAGGTGCGCGTGCTGGGACGCACGCGGTACGAGGACGCGCATCGCCTGCAGCAAGAGTTGCTGGTGCTGCGCGCGGAAGGCCGCATCGGCGATGTGTTGCTCACGACCGAGCATGAGGATGTGGTCACGCTCGGCCGCAAGTCACCTCAAGGCGATGCCGCCGGCGTGGGCATGCCCGTGGTGCAGGTGGAGCGCGGCGGCGAAGCCACCTGGCACGGCCCCGGTCAGATCGTGGCCTATCCGATTGTGCACTTGCCCGAAGGCCAGCGTGACTTGCATGCGTGGCTGCGCGGGCTGGAGCAAGTGGTGATCGACACGCTGGCGGACTTTGGCGTCGCGGGCGGTCGTGTCGACGGCTACACGGGTGTGTGGATCGGCGGCCGCAAGGTCTGCTCGATTGGCGTGGCGGTGCGGCGTTGGGTGACCTGGCACGGGCTGGCACTCAATGTGCAAGCAGATTTGACACGCTTTGCCGGGTTCAACCCGTGCGGCTTGGATCATCGGGTGATGACGAACCTCGCTGAGCATGTCGCCGGTCCTTGCGACCTCGCGGCGGTGGAACAGCGCCTCATCCAGCACTTCCAGCGCTTCTATTCGGAACTTACGGCCCGCGCTAGTTAGGCTGTGCATCCACGCCACCTCGGCGTTGTGGAGACAGCTATGAAGACTATGCATTCGCTCTCGGCCTGCCTGTCGTTCGGTCTGGTGTTGCTGCTCGCTTCCTCGTGCGGGGGTGGTGGAGGCAGTAGTGATGAAGGGCCGTCCAGTCTCGCAGGTGAGGTCTTGTTCTTGCCTGCGCCCAGCGCGCTCACCGCGACGACGGCAGGGGCTGCGCTGGATGCGCAACGCACCACGGTTGAGCTCGGGCCGCGTCAGCGCGTGCATGTGTCCGGCAGGGGCGACGAAGGCGTCGCTACCTTGCGCTTGCGCAGCAGCGAGCCTTTGCGTGTGACGGCTCGCGTGATCTCTGGCGCGGTGCAAGTGGCGCCGTTGGATGTACTGTCCATGCATGTGCAGTCGTTGAGCTCGGATGCAAGCTTCAGCATGCGTGGACGCTCCGACCTGATCGTGCGCGGCGAAGAGGCGTGGACGGTCGAACTTTCAACTGCGCCGCTGGGGCGCGCAGAGCCTCTGCGTGGCTCCTTGGGTGCGCTCTTGGCGGGGGATGAGCGTCTGCTGCTCAGCAGTCCCGAAGCGACTGCGCGCGTGTCGGCAGCTGAGTCTTTGGAGCTTTTGTTGCGCGCTGACTGTGCTCTGCGTGTGGTCAGTGCCGAAGGGGAGCTGGTAGGTGCGCTGGATGCACAAGGCGGTGAGCTGCGTTGGAGCGCCTCGGCCTTGGATGCATGGAGTTTGATCGGCGTCACTCGTGGTCAAGTGCGCTTGATGGCAACGGCTGGTGTGGTGCGTCCTGCCCGTGTGCGCACAGTGGCCAGCAACGAGCGTCTCGCGCACCAAGTGGCTCCTGATGCGCGGCTGGTAAGCGAGGCACGGTTCGAGCAAGTCGCAGGTCGTTTGCTGGTGCGGCTAAAGGGCGGAGCCTCAGGCCAAGCTTTGGTCAGCCAGCGTGGTGCGCGGCTGTTGCGTTCCGTGCCCGATACCTGCGACATCGTCGAGTTCGATCTGCCGCAAGGTCTTGAACAGGGCGCAGCCGAGCGCATGACGCTGGCCATGCAGGCGGCTTTCGAGTGCGACCCGCGCGTGGAGTACGCGGAGCTTGATTACATCGTGCGCGCGACTGGTGTGGCGGTGCCTCTGCCGCTTGTGCCTAACGACCCGTTCTACTCCTTCCAGGCTTGGCACTACGACTTGATCCGTGCGCCTCAAGCATGGGATGTCACTACGGGCAGCGCCGGCGTGCGCGTGGCTGTCATTGACACGGGTCGTCGCCCGCATCCGGATCTTGATCCCAATACCAACCTGACAAGCGAATTTGACTTCATCAGCGACGCTGCTTCCGCGCGCGACGGCAACGGTCGTGATGCCAACGCTTTTGATGAAGGCGACGGTACCGCCTTGTCGGGTTCCAGCTTTCACGGCACGCACGTGGCCGGGACGATTGGTGCGCGTGGTCAAGATGGTTTCCAGACAGCGGGTCTGAACTGGACAGTCGATCTCTTCCACCTGCGCGCGTTGGGTGCCGGCGGTGGAACCACGACGGACATTCTGGAGTCGGTGCGCTATGCGGCAGGCTTGGCCGTATCGGGTGTGCCCACCTTGGCGCAGCGCGCGGACATCATCAACATGAGCTTGGGTGGTCCCGGTTTCAGCCAGAGCTTCCAGAACGCCATCACCGCCGCGCGCAACGCAGGCTGTGTGATCATCGCAGCTGCCGGCAACGACAACACTTCGCAGGCCTTCTTCCCAGCCAACTAC
>CAIKQM010000415.1 GCA_903829565.1 uncultured Planctomycetota bacterium | reverse complement strand
GATGCGGGACCAGTCACGCGCTTGGAGTTGTCCATCACGGAAGGGCGCAACCGTCAAGTGCGGCGCATGATCGCCGCGGTGGGAGCCAAGGTGCAAAAGCTCAAGCGTGTGCAGCTTGGGCCCTTGGAACTTGGTGCCTTGGAACGCGGTGCTTGGCGTGCTTTGGTGGATGAGGAAGTGCGCGCACTCGAAGACGCAGCACTTGCGGCCCGACGTGCTGGCGGGCGTGCTGGCGGAGGCTAGCGCGTCGAGAAGGCAGAGCGGCGCAGCAACGCACTGTCGTAGAGCTTGCGCCCCAACACATCAAAGGCGGCTACGCCAGTCGTGCGCCGCATTTCGTTGGGGACAGCGTCTCTGCGCAAGGTGTGTGACTCAAGATCCGGAGGCGTGTCGCCTGCGAGCTGTAGCGGTTCCGTGCCGTGCCTGCGCTCCACGCGTGCGAAGCCCAAGCGCGTTGCCAGCCGCAGCGAGCGCACATTGGTCGCAGCTGTATGGAGCTCGACTCGTTCGGCGCCTTCGACCTCGAACGCGGCGACCAGTGCCGCGCACACAGCCTCGGTGGCCAGGCCGCGTCCACACGCATCGGCTCTCAACCAATAGCCGACAGCACGAGCGGCGGAGTCCTGACCCGGATGCAAGCCCAGCATGCCCACGAAGCGTCCTGCTTCGCGGATGGTCCACACATACTCGACACTTTGGTCAAAGCGAGCGCGCATCGAGCGCAGCACTTGCAAGCGCACATCGAAAGCTAACGGCTCTTCGCGCGCCCACACCAAGTGCTCGGCCAACCGCACTCGTTCGGCGCACACGACCGCATGCATCTCGTGCGCATCGGTGGGTGCGGCACACTCCAGCTGCAAGCGAGCTGTGCACAGGCGATAGGCCGGTCCTTGCAGCATGTGGAGTTCAGGGATGGAAGAAGGGCACGATCCACGCGCTCCAACCTGCTGCCAACAGCGCAGCGACCAGATCGAGTCCGATGCCCACCAAGAACATCAGTCGCAGGGACACGAGGCCGGAGCCCGCGACGATGGCGTTCGGCGCTGTGCCTGCAGGCAAAGCGAAATCGCACGAGGCTGCAATCGTCGCACCGTAGAGCACGGGCACGGCTTCGCTTCCGCCTCCGAAGGCTTCCCACAGCACCGCTAGCATCACGCCACAAGTTGCCGTGTTGCTAGCGATCGCGGACAAGGCCACTGTGGCCAGAGTGGCGCCTACAAGTGCGAGCCACATCGGCGCCGAGCGCAGACCGCTCAGTAGTTGTGCTAGTTCCGTGCCGGCCTTGGAATCGACGATCAACACCGCCAAACCAAAGCTGCCGCCCAACAAGATCAAGGTATGCCACGGCACGCGCGCCACCGCGCGCCAAGGCAAGAGGGGACTAGGCGCGCGTTGCAGCTTGAGCGCTAGTGCAGCCAGCAAGGCAATCGCACCTTCCACATGCGCCGTGCGCACCCACGCGGCACCGTCGAGTTGGCGCATCCAACTGGTCAACGGTTGCGAAAGGACCCAACCCAAGGCCGCACAAGCGAACACGAAGGCGATGCGTCGTTCCGCCGGCGACATGCGGCCCAGCGCCGCGAGTTCCGCTGCAATGCGCGCCTGTTCTTGACCGGCGTGTGTGCTGTGCTGGTCTTCGCGCGGCAATAGCCGCGTCAAAAAGAGCCACACGATCGGCAAGAACAACAACACAAAGCCGCCACCGACGGCCATGTATTCCAAGAAGCCGATCTCGATGCCGCGCTGCTCCAGAAAGCCCGCGAATTGAGCATTGGGTGGTGTGCCGATCTTGGTGGCGATGCCGCCTACGGAAGATCCGTACGCCACGGCCAACAACAACGCTGTCGTGTGGCGCGTGGCTGTGGGCTTCTCTGTAGAGGTGCTGTGCGCACCACGCGCAGCCACTGCTACTGCGATGGCGACGGGCAGCATCATGGCCGTGGTCGCTGTGTTGCTGATCCACATCGACACGAATGCAGGCGCCAAGATCATGCCAGCCAACACGCGTCGCGGTGAGCTGCCGCACAGCTGCAGCACCGTCAGAGCAAAGCGCCGGTGTAAGCCGTGCTCTTGCATCGCGGCGCCGATGCACATGCCGCCCAAGAACAGCCCTACATAGGGATCGATGTAGGGCAGCACCGCCGCTTGCGCACGCTCTGGCCATGCCTGCTCGTGCAACAGCACTGGAATGGCGACCAAAGGCACCAGCGAGGTCACCCACAGCGGCAGGGCATCGAGCACCCACCACGCAGCCATCAGCACAGCTACCGAGCATGCCAGCGCGACATCGGGACGATCACGCAGCGTGTACGCGGTCGCAGCCGCCAAGGCCAAGCCTGCACCTAGCGCCCACGGCCGCCATAGGCCGCCCTCCTCCGCGCTAGCTGTGACACTCATGCGCTGGACTTCAAGGCCGCCACAGAATGCGCAGGCCGTTCGTGAGGTTGAACGTAGACGCCGTGCAGTACACGGCTGCATCGCGGTACCACACTTGGTACCAACGCGTTGCTCCTGCGGTGGGCACAGCACCCAACGTGTGCAGGGGCTGATCTACTCCTGTGCGGAAACCCAAGCGCGACACACCTTGTTGGGCTTGTCTGATTCCCAAGCGGCGCACGGCTGTGTTCACGCACAACAAGCCATCGCCGAAGGGCGCACCCTGACCTCCGTTTTGTGCTGCATCGCCTTGGAAGTAGAGGCCCGTAGCACTGGGCGGAACCCCGTCAACACGCAAGGTGACGGTGTCAGCCGACAACAACGCCGCACCCGTGGCGGACAGTTGGCCCGAGCGACCGAGTGAGTTGCGGCAACCAGTGCCGGGGTTGCCTGTTTGACCAGGATCGCAAGGACATGCGACTCCCGTGCCATCCCCGAAGCACTGCGGCGAGCCTAAGGGTTGGCAGGCATCTAACTGGCCATCGAGATCCGCATCCAAGCCCGGCTGTGTCACTAGCTCGCACGTGTCGAGCAAGCCGTTGCTGTTGCAATCGCGCCATGGCTCGCAACGATCGAGTGTGTCGTTGGCATCACAATCACCAGCGGCCAACTCCAGCACATCATCGACTCCATTGGCATCGCAATCACCACCTAGAGCCAACACGAGCGCAACCTTGCGCGCCGTACCGAGCGTAGTGGCGAGATCAGTGCGTTGATCACCATTCAGATCGCCGGTCACAAAGCGTCCGGCTGATGGCCCAACAAGCAGCGTTTGGGAACGCGCGAACGTTGCACT
>CAIKQM010000414.1 GCA_903829565.1 uncultured Planctomycetota bacterium | reverse complement strand
GACAACAGCGCAGCCTGCGCGCGTTGGGACTCCACAAAGGTCCCCAAGTACAAGGTTGCTGGACCTTTGGCGGCAGGCAAACCAGTGCGTGTCAAGTGTACTTCACGCCAGGCGAGTTGACTGCCCAGCGGGCGTCCGCGCAAGTCGAGTGTGCGGATGTCCAGCCAATCGCGCTCCCAAGCCTCGCGTGCGTTGTCGGCCAAGAAAGGTCCGCAAACGCGGACGCTCGTCAGTGACCGGCGCACGAACGGATTCGGCAGCGGCTCATGCATCGAGACTTCGTGCCACATCCCGCGCGTGACCCAGCTCTGCATCATCTCGCTGTACCAAGCCAGACCCTTCGCGCCCGCACGGGTGCCATGCGGCAAGCCGTCATCCGGGTCGGGCACCAACGCATCGGGATACCCAGAGCGGTGCGCGAAAGCCCAGTCGACCAGATGCAGCCACTCGTGCAGTTCGATTTCACCATCGGGACGACTGGCGCTGCTCCAACTCAGGTGCGCCCAACCCGCTCCGGCGGGACCCAGATCACCACCGTAGCTGCACCCGGCATAGGCCTGCGGCAAGCGGCTGGAACCGTCTTCGAAGGGCGAGTACACGAAGACTGAGTCCCAACTCTCGTCACGCATGTGGGCGCTGAGCTTGTCGCGCAAGTCCCACGGGCCCAACCAGAAACCGCTGACGGCATCGCCCGAGTACGCGCGTTGCGGCGCGTCGACCACACGCCAGTCATAGTCGATGCGGCGCACACCATTCGTACCGCGGCGCACTTGGAGCGCGAAGGCCTCCATAGAAGCGCGCATGTCGCGCAGTTCGCTGTCATCGGCACGCGCTACGAAGCGTTGGCTGCGGCCATCGGCAGCGCGGTACTCAAAGTCCACGCGCCGCAGCGCCAAGACCAGCACGCGCCACGGACGCGCGGAGTGCGCCTCCGCATGCACAGGTCCGAGCTTGGCACGCAAGTGCGCCATGCGAGTGCGGGCTTCGCTGCGCAGCGGTGCGGCAGGTTCGCTGCGATCGAGCACGCGTTCCCAAGCCTGCAACTCGGCATCTACATCGCCCTGACGCGCCAAGTGGCGCGCTTGTGTGGCGAGCTCTTCGGCCGCGTACAGCTTGTCGCCACCGGCCCACGACGGTTGAGGCATGTTGCGGGAGGCGCCTAGGGCGGCAACTCCGGAGAGCAACAGAGTGGATAGGGCGTGCAACATGTGACGCCGAACCCTATCGCGCGGCTTTGGTGGGGGAGACGCTAGGCTCAGTTCGATGGACATCCGCCGCCACCTGCTGTGCATTTCTTTCCACCTGCTGGTGCTTGTCAGCCTTGGTTGGGCGCAAACGGCTGCATCCGTGACTCCCTCGGCGAGGGCCGCCGAAGTGCAGGTGGATGCGCTCGACCGTCGCGCCCGCGAAATCGCGACGTGGATCGCCGAGGAACCGACCATCGATGCGCAGGCATTCGGCAGCAGCTTCTTGGCCTCCGTACCGACCAAACGGCTCGCGTCGATCACGCGCGACTGTCACAAGAAGGGCGGCGCCGTGGTCGAGATCATCCCGCTGCGCCGCGACAGTCGTTGGTCCGGCCGCTTTGAGTTCATCCTGGAACGCAAGCGCGCGTTGATCACCACCTTGACGCTGTCGTCTACAGCACCGCATGTCATCGAGGGCTTGTACTTCTCCGCGCCCGCCACCGTGCACAGCAGTGCGCAAGAGCTGGTCGACGCCTGTGTCCAATTGCCTGGACAAGTGTCCTTACTCGCCATGCGTCTGCCTGCGTTGTCCGAAGCGCAATCAGCCCCACTCGCCGTTGTCGCGCATGCGCCCGAGCGAGCACTCGGCATCGGCTCCGCTTTCAAGTTGTGGGTCTTGGGTGCCTTGATCGAGGACGTACAGACGGCCAAGCGCACACCGGCAGATACGGTGACCCTGCGCGATGCATGGTGCTCGGCGCCCTCGGGGCGTCTGCAAGCGTGGCCGATGGGAGCGCCTGTGACCTTGCACACTCTGGCCACCGCGATGATCAGCGAAAGCGACAACACAGCGACGGATCACTTGCTGTACTCGCTCGGGCGTGGGCGCGTGGAGGCCATGCTGGCGCCGATGGGGGTTGCGGCCCCGGAGCGCAACTTGCCTCTGTTGGCGACCGCCGAGATGTTCCGCATCAAGTGCAGCGATGAGCCGCAGCCACCTTGGGAAGCACTCGATACGGCGGCGCGCCGTGCGCGCTTGGAAGCGTGGGGTGCGGCACCTCTGTCGTGGCGCGAGTACGACTTGGCGCGCCTGTCCAAGCCCACGCGCATCGAAGGCGTCGAGTGGTTTGCTTCGGCGCAGGATCTGGTGCGCACACTGGCTTGGTTGCGGCAAGCGACCGACTCAGGACCCGCGGCCGCGCTGCGCGAGGTGCTGGCCGTCAATCCGGGCTTGCCCCAAGTGGCTGCACGCTTGGCATGGTGCGGCTACAAGGGCGGCTCCGAGCCAGGTGTGCTGGCCCTAGCCTTCCTTCTGCGTGACGAACAGGGGGGCTGGAGCTGCATT
>CAIKQM010000413.1 GCA_903829565.1 uncultured Planctomycetota bacterium | reverse complement strand
GCGGGCGTGCCCGCCGGCATGAAGAGCACCACGAACGTGATGAAGCTGCACAAGATCGGTGAAGAAGTGCGCATGCACTGAGCTTTCCGCGCGTGTGAGCCAGCCTGTCCCCCTCGGCACCCCACCACTGATCCGCACCTAGATGTTCCTCGAGGCCCTCCGTAAGGTCACCGGCACCCTGCCGTCCGCGCCCCCTGCGAAACGCACCGCCAAGGTGCTCAACATCGCTTCTGGCAAGGGCGGTACAGGGAAGAGCGTGGTCGCGTCGAACCTAGCCGTGTTGCGCGCCCAAGCGGGCGAGCGCGTGTGCTTGATCGACTTTGATGCAGGCATGGCGAATGCTCACCTGCTGTTGGGCTTGGTGCCGAAGTACGACCTCGGCCATGTGTTGGATGGTCAGGTGTCGGCTGGTTTCGCCTTGGTCGACGGGCCGGCGGGCATCAAGTTGTTGTCCGGTGGCGTAGGCCGGGCCGCGTTGCAGAACCCGACACCGCGCGAGCTAGACCGCTTGTTTGCCTCGCTGGCGCAGCTCGAGGCCGCCTTCGATCTGATCATCGTCGATCACGGTGCCGGCATGGGTGTCGCCACGGTGGCGCACATTGCGGCGGCGCAGTCGTTGCTGCTGGTGACGACCCACGAGGTCACGGCGCTGTCGGATGCGTACGCCCTGTACAAGCACGCTTTGTCGGTGGCGCCGGACCTGCGCACGGGCGTGGTCATGAATCGTGCGCCCGATGAGGCGACGGCTCGCGGCGCGTGGGAGCGCTTTGAAGGTGTGGCACGGCGGCATGTGGGCCGTGTACCCGAGTATGTAGGCCGCATTCCTTTGGATGAGGCGGTGCTGCGCAGCGTCCAGGCCCGCGTGCCGGTCGCCTTGCGCGAGCCGCACTCGACGGCGGGGGAGAGCCTGCGGACGGTGGCGCGGTGGGACGCGATTGACATGCCGACCAAGGCTTCGCGGGCCTTCTACGAGAGCGCGCGGCGCGCCTTGCGCTAGACCTAAGTGGATTCTGGTGCGCGTATTGCGTACGACAGTCGGCGAGAAGTTCCATGGACGCCCTCGCCCTCCTCTGCACGATTCACGCCGACGGTCCGGCCACCCTTACCCGCTTGCGGTCGGCGGGCATTGCCACGCTGGCACAAGTCGCCGCAAGTGATGCGGTGCAGCTCGCGGCCTTGTTGCGCTGTGCTGTGGCGCAAGCGCGCCGCTTCCAGCGCGAGGCGGGCGGGTTGGGCGAGCGCTTGGAGAGCGACACACCGACCGTGGCGGTTGTGTCAAAAAAACAGGACAAGCGTCCGGCGCCCAAGGCCGCGCCGAAGGCAAGTACAGGCCCGAAGAAGTTGGAAGAGGTGCTGGCGCGTTGGCGCTCGCTTGACAGCACTGCTGTGACCATCGTTCCGCCGGCTCCTGCAGCAGTTGCCGCGGTGCATGAGGCGAGCGCGCCCGTTGGTTTAGAAGCAGGTTGCGTGGATGGTTTGGACCTCACCGCGGTGGAAGTGCTGGCGCAGCAT
>CAIKQM010000412.1 GCA_903829565.1 uncultured Planctomycetota bacterium | reverse complement strand
CCTTCGACGTCGACGAGCAAACCGCCCTTGATCTTGCGCTGGACGATGCCTTGAACTTCGTCGCCTTCCTTGTACTTGGTGCTGACGCGTTCCCAAGCACGAGTGCGATCGGCGCGACGCTTCGACAGGTTGGCTTGGTCGCTGTCGTCGAGACCTTCGTAGTAGACCTCGTAGGTCTCTCCGGCCTTCGGCATCACTTCGCCGAACTCGGAGATCGCGATCTGACCTTCAGCCTTGCCACCGACATCCATCACCACCATGCCGGAGCGCTCGTCGACCGAGTCGACCTTGGCGATCACGATCGAGCCGGGAATGATGTCCTTGATGGACAGGTTGAGCAGGTCGTCGAGGACCTCGTTCGTCATGCCGCCAAACGCGGCGTTGAGGCGGGAATTCAGTTCATCCTGAGAAAGGTCGAACTGCTTGATCTTGTTCCAGACGGGAGCCATTCGGAATGTGGAGTCGTAGAAGTCAGGGTTCTTGATAGGCGTCACTCCCGGACACCGGGTGCGCAGCCTGCGAAGGCCTGCACGGCACAGTCCGTCCCCGGCGGAGACGAAGCCTGCGGCGCACAAGCAAGGGGGAATAAGCTACTCGATGGCGAGCCAGCCGTCTATCCACCGCGGCGGTTCCTGGCGTGGAACCAAGCCCGAGCGGGCTCAGCCTTGGCCCGAGAGCGCGCGCAAAGCTGCGCTCAGCTTCTCAACGGCCTGCGGGTCATTCGACGGAATGGGCGCGCCGAAGCGCACCACGAGTTTGCGCGGCAACGGCAGCGTCATCCCGCGTCCCCAGGCCCGGTGCCCGCCTTGGATCCCAACCGGCACGATCGGCGCGGCACCTAGCTTGGCAGCCATGAGGACGCCGCCTTTGATCTCCTGCAAGGATCCGTCGCGAGACCGCGTTCCCTCCGGAAAAATCGCCACGCAATCTTCGGCCTCTAGGTGGGCCACCATCTCACGCACGGCGCCGCGATCACCGGCACCGCGCTTGATGAGGATGGCGCGGCACTGCTCCATGGTCCAGCGCAACCAGCCCCACTGAGCCAACGTATCGCGCGCCACAAAGGCCACATGCCGAGGCACAAAGCCGCCTAGCAGCAAGATATCCAACCACGTGGTGTGGTTGGCGGCCAACAGCACACGGCCATCACGCGGCAGGTGCTCTAAGCCTTCGATGCGTGCGCGGTGGTACAGACGGCAGTACCAGCGTGCGCCGAAACTGCACACGCGATACGTCCGCGTGATGTCAGTGGCCACCTGCTCAACGGCCATGCTGCACGGGATCCGCCTTGGCAGCGCGGGCCAAGGCCACCAAGGTATCTACAACCTGACGCGGAGTGAGACCATCTGTGATCAACTCCTTGGCATCGTCAGCCTTGAGCAACGGAGCATCATCGCGCGTGGCATCCAAGTGGTCGCGACGCTCGATCTCCGCGCGGATGCGTTCAACGGCATCGGGCGCACCGATCTCGGCTGCACGGCGCCGGGCGCGCTCGCCGACGGTGGCGATCAAGAACACCTTCAGGTCCGCATGCGGGAAGACCACGGTTCCCATGTCACGGCCTTCGGCCACGATGCCGTGCGGATGCGCAAAACGGCGCTGTTGCGGCACCAACGCGGCGCGCACCGCGCTGTGTGCTGCGACATAGGAGACGTTGTGCGTCACTGCGGAGGAGCGAATGTGCGGTTCACCCGGGACACCGTCGATGACGATGCGCCCTTCCGCATCGAACTCGAGCCGCAAGCTACGCGCCAACTCGCCCATCTTGTCGGCAGCATGCACATCCACATCACGCTGCAGCGCTGCCCACGTGACGGCGCGGTACATGGCACCGGTGTCTAGAAACAAGAGCCCCAACTCACGCGCCACAGCGCGCGCGACAGTGCTCTTGCCTGCACCTGCAGGGCCATCAATGGCAATGATCATCGCCCTCACTATGCCACTGCCACGCCATGTTCGTCCAGCCAGAGCACCGCGCGTGCGCCGCCCCATGCATCCAGCACGATCCAGCGCACCGTCTCCGCCGGCTGCCCCGTGGGCGCGGCCGTAGTCAACAACTCATCGCGAAAGGCGTGCGCGTGTCCGCACACGACCACTTGCGCAGCATGCACTTGTGCGCGTGAGACGATGGCAGCGGGCTGGATCGACTTGTCCTCCGGCAGCTTGGCGGCAATGGCCTGCACCGACGCACGACGCAAGCGTCGCGCTACCGGCAATGCAATCCACAACGGCAGCACGCGCGCCAAGCCACGCACCGGACGCGAGCGCACCACGCGCCGCAATCGTTGGTACCCATGATCGCGCGTGCATTCGAGATCACCGTGCACCAAGAGCACGCGATTGGCACCGCACTGCACGACCAACTGCTCCGGATGCACGAGCAAGTTGTGTTGAGCGCCAAAGGCCTCATCGAGGAGAAAGTCCCGATTGCCATGCACCAAGTGCACGCGTGTGCCACGCGCGCCAAGGCGCGTGAAGGCAGACAAGAGCTGCTGCGCGGCAGGCAGCTGCGCGTGTGCAGGCCCCACCCAGGCATCGACCAGATCCCCCAGCACCACGAGATGACGCACGGGGCGCAACGCATCACACCACGCCACGAATTCGTCAGCTCCACGAGCTTGAGATAGGTCCAAGTGCAAGTCCGCGATGACCAGCAGACCGCCTGTCGCGTCCAAAGTACTGGACACGGCCTACGACTCCTCGTCCTCGCCGGCCTCGTCGCGAATGTGGTGTTCGCGCAGCTTTTCCCACAGCACTTTGCGCGAGATGCCTAGCAACTGCGCGGCCTGTGCCTTGCGACCACCGGTTTCCTGCAAGGCGCGCTTGAGATGTTCCGCTTCGTGCGCATGCAGGAAGTCGCGCAAAGGCAGCAGACCGCCCTGAGCGCTGTGCGTGCTTGGTGTGTGTGTTGCAGACGACCCGTCTGTCGCCGCAGCAACCGCGGCAGGGACACCGTCCAGCAAGTCTTCCACACGCAACTCGTTACGCGTGCCAGCCAAGGCCATGGCACGCACAATCGCGTTCTCTAGCTCGCGCACATTGCCCGGCCACGCGTGCCGCTCCAAGTGCTCCATGGTGGAGCGCGCAATGTGCCAGGCGCGGCCTTGTCCATGCCGGGCCAAGAAGTGCGCGACCAAGATAGGCACATCACCGGCTCTCTCACGCAGCGGCGGCAGCACCAACGGCACCACATGCAAGCGCCAGTAGAGGTCCTCGCGAAAGCGCCCTTCCTTGACGCGCTGCAACAGGGGAACTTTGGTCGCAGCCACCAAACGGAAGTCGACTTCAACGGGACGCTCGCCACCCAAACGCTCGATCACGCGTTCTTGCAGCACACGCAACAGCTTGACCTGCATAGGCAAGGGCAAGTCATCCACATCATCCAAGAACAAGGTGCCGCCATGAGCCAACTCAAAGCGACCGCGACGATCCTTCTTTGCATCGGTGAAGGCGCCCTTCTCATGACCAAAAAGCTCGGCTTCTAGCAGCGTTTCGGGCAAAGCCCCACAGCCGATCGCGACGAATGGGCCTTGCGCTCGCAGGCTGAGCGCGTGCAGCGCGCGTGCCACGCGTTCCTTGCCTGTGCCTGACTCGCCCTCAATCAGAATGGTCGCGTCCCCTGGCGCCACCGTGCGCAAGCGTGTGCACACCTGTGCCATGGCAGGCGAAGCACCCACCACACCGGCCAAGTTGTGGGCACTCGCAGTTTGCGCACGCAAGCCCGCATTCTCGCGCTCCAACTCATGCACGCGCGCAAAGGTGGCTAACAGCGCCACCACGGCCTCATTGCGAAACGGCTTTTGCAGGTAGTTCGCCGCGCCCAACCGCATCGCGTCGACGGCTTGATCCACGCTGGCAAAGCCCGTCATCACCACCACGGGCCGCGCGGGATCCAACTGCTTGGACTTGGCCAAAACTTCCATGCCCGTGCGCTTGGGCATGCGAATGTCTGTCACGACACAATCAATGCTCGCACCGCCGCGTGAGGTCTGATCCAACAGATCCAGCGCACGCTGGCCATCGGGCGCGTGCAGCACCTGATGACCTGCTGCAACCAACGCATCCGTCAGCGTCACCGCGATGGTCTCTTCGTCTTCCGCGAGCAGGATGCGCATGCGTGTCGCCGTCCGCTGCTTACGCTGACTTGCCTAGGCGTTCTTCCACCGCGCAGTTGCCGCCGGCGGTCTTCGCGGCCTGCAACGCACGCTCCGCTGCAGACACAAGTTGGTCGTGGTAGAGCGTCGAATCGTCGAGCATGCAGGCGCTACCAATGGAGAGCGTCAGCGCCTCGCTCGACAACGCGCCTTGGAAGCGATGCGCGCGCACGGTGCCCAACAGACGCTCCATCAAGGTCTTGGTACCCATGGCGTCCGTATGCGGCACAACCACAAGCAAGCGATCATCCGCCAACCGCCCCAAGAAGTCGCTGGTGCGCATGAGCTTCTGGAGTAGCTCGACTACTTCGGTGAAGGCTTGCTCCTTGCCTTCCCAACCGTGCTTGGTGCGCAGCGCGCCCAAGTTGTCAATCTCCAGACACAACAGTGTCAGCGGGTAGCGATAGCGGCGGGCGCGACTGAACTCCACCTTCAGCACATGCTGGATCTGAGCGAGGGAGAAGAGGCGCGGGGACTGGTCGGAGGATGCGTCCATAAGCCTCTTTCTTCTACACAAACGCGCTGCGCACTGCACGGATGGCGTAGTCGCAAGCCCTTGTCCGGACTACACTCGACTGCACGTCATGATCCAGATCCTCCTTTGCTGCCCGGTCGTCACCCCTGCCGTCGGTCCCTTTGCGTTGGGGGAATGGACGCGGCTCGACACCCCTGCCATCTGCGTCGAGCGGCCGGTCCTGACGCCATGGCTGCCCGCGAGCCACATCCAGACCTTCTGGGCGAACGGCCAGGCCAATGACGGCGACATGGCCAAGGCCAAGCTGCTCGACTTTGGCGAGTGGAGCCAGTGGGCAGAGGCCGAAGCTCGGGCCGCGGGCCGGCTGGAGGTGGTGCGTCTGGATGGTGGCCTGTTGGCTCGCGGCGAAGCGGCGGCCGTTGCGGCCCTGGCCAAGGCCCATGAGGGCTTGCAGGCCCACGCGCAGGCGTTGTGGATCGATGTGGAGGTCAAGCTGGAGGTTGGTGGTCGCGCGGTCGAAGCGGTCAGTGGCCGGCAGCGCACACTTCCGGGTGAGGTGCTGCGCTTCGGGGCGTTGGAGACCACGCCCTTCGTCGCTGGCTTTGACATCGAGGTCGCCACAGATGCGGGCACCGCCGCGCCGCGGGTGGGCGCGGTCCAGCACGGCACGACCCTCTCCGTGAGCGTCGTGCGCCTCGATGGCGGGCGCAGCTTGCGCATCGACGCGTGGCTCGATGGAGCCGTGTTGGAAGAGTTGAAGACCTTTGACGCGGGCAGCAACGACTCCGGCAACTTGGAACTGCCGCAAGTGCGCAGCACGCAGCTCGCCTGTGCTGCGATTGTGCGCTCAGGCGGCGAACTCGTGGCGCAAGCGAAGGGCGGTGCTTGGCCCGAGGGCGCGATCCTGCGCATCCAAGCTACGGCGCGTGCCGATGCTCAAACCGCCGGGCGCGTATTGCTCGACACGTCGGCCGTTTCACGCGGCTATGCGGCGCTCGCTCAAGTGGTGCCTGGCTTCCCCTTCCGCGGAGCTTCGGATGCAGAAGCACCGGTGCCTGCGCCGCTTGCCCCTCAACCCATTCTGGCCGGGACCGTAGGAGCCTTGTTGGCGCGCGACAAGAGCAGCGGTTCGTTCGGGATCAGCAAGTCCGCACCGAGTCGCATGTTGGAGTGGAGTGACCATCTCCTCGCCGTGCCCGACGACAAGGCGGACGAGATCAATGCCGCGCGTGAGCTCCTCGCCGGGCTGTTGCAGGGACGCACCACCACGCATCGTCTCGTGGTCGAGCATCCGCACCTCAGCGCGGATGTGCCCATGGTGATGGGGCGTGCTGTGCGCCTGACCTGCTTGCGTGAACATGCGTTGCCGGCCGCAATTGGCGTGGAGATCGCGCAGCAGAGCTGGCTGGCTGTGCCGGAGCTGCAGATCATCGCGGATGGCGTGTCGTTGGATGCGTTGCTTGGCAACGCGGGAGTCGAGACGGCTGCGTGGTTGGCGCAGGCCGAGCCGGCGCGCACGATCGAGCGCGAGGCCGCCCACATCGCGCGCATGCAACTGGCGTCGCGCAAGCTCAGCATCGGCCGGCCGACCATCACGCAAACCGAGGCGCCGTATGAGGTCGCGCGGCTCGGCTCGCAGGCGCTGCAAGTGCGCTGGGTGACGCCCAACGGCAACTGATGGCCCCCAGGCGCGCCCTACGGACTACGGATGGTTGCCCTCAGGGGCTACTTGTCGCAGCATAAGGCGTACACACACCCCTCTCATGCGCCTAGGCCTCAACCAATCCACTCGCCTCGATCAGCGACTGCTGCAGTCGCCGCAGATGATCCAGGCGATGCAGATCTTGCAGTTGCCTGCGCTGGAGCTGGAGGCCCGCATCCAACAAGAGCTGGAGGAGAACCCCTTCCTCGAGCTGGTGGATGGTGCGCCAGTGGAAGACGGTGACGAGCGCCCGATCGATGGCGAGACGGCTTTGGAAGCGCTCGAACGCGTGGAGCGTGATGCGCTAGGACCGGAGGGTGCAGGGCTTGAATCGCGCAGCCGGCGCGATGATGAAGCCGACAAGAAGTTCGAGGCCATGGCGAACACGCCGGATCTCGAGAAGTCGTTGCCCGAGGCGCTGCTCGAAGAGCTGGCAATGCTCGAGTGGAGTGCGCGCGAGCGCGACATTGCCGAGTACGTGGTGTGGTCGTTGGATGGGCATGGTTGGTTGCCTGTGGACCGCGAGGCATTGCTGCGCGAGTTGGTGCAGCCCGAGGATCCGCAGGAGACTCCCGTGCTCGGCCGGGACGCGGCGGCACCGACGCGCGAGGACGTCGAGACCAGTCTGTCCCAGCTCCGCGCCGGCACGCTCCCCGCGCTT
>CAIKQM010000411.1 GCA_903829565.1 uncultured Planctomycetota bacterium | reverse complement strand
GTCCAGTTCGTCAAGGACGATCGCGATCCCAAGCATGTGCTGCAACAAGCACACGCGCAGCGCGAAGTGCTGATCAACGAAGCACTCCACACCAAGACCGGATTGCGCACTGGCGACACACTGCACTTCCAAGCACGCGGAGTGGACTACGAACGGCGTATTGCGGGGATCGCGCGCGACTATGGAGATAGCCGCGGAACCGTGACTTTGGATCTGGTCGACTTCCTAGCGATCTACCCGCGCAGTCAGCCGCTGCAACTCGCTCTGTTCTTGCCAAGCCGCGAGGCCACGACGCAAGCGCATGATGCGTTGGTCGCACGACTCGCTGACAGCCATCGCGTGGATGTGCTCTACACGCGTGAGTTGCGCGCTCAAGTCCTTGAGGTCTTCGAGCGTACTTTCGCCATCACGGGCGCGCTGCAAGGTGCTTCGGCGATTGTGGCCTTAGTCGCTGTCTTGGTCGTGCTCTACGCGCTCGTGTCCGAGCGACGCAAGGACTTGGCTCTCTTGTCGGCATTGGGCGCATCGCGTGCGCAGATCCTGGGCACAGTGTGTGCCCAAGCCGGCGTCCTCGGCTTGCTTGGCGCCTTAGCCGGTGCAGTGGCTGGACTCGTCATCGGCATCGTGCTCGTCGATGTCGTGAATGTGCAGTCCTTCGGCTGGACGTTGGAGCTCGTGCAACCGTGGAGCCAAGTAGCTTCCACGATGGGTTGGGTGGTGCTGGCCTGCTTGCTCGCTGCACTTCCGCCCGCGCGCAACGCAACTTCGGGCTCGGAACGATCCGCCTTGGACGCCGATTCATGAGCAGCGAGTGCCGCACAGGAGGCAAGACATGAAGCAGGTCTATCTAGCGCTGTTGGCTGTGCTTGGGTGCACATGGTGGTGTGCGGCGCAAGCACCCATCGCGGATGGCTGGACACGCATCGAGCCACCTTTGGAGGTGAGCTTCCCCCGTGATCACGGCGCCCATCCCGATACGCGTACCGAATGGTGGTACCTCACGGGTGAAGTGCGCGATGAGCAGGGTCACTTGCACGGCGTGCAAGTCACGATCTTCCGGCAGGGACTGCAAGCTGGTGCTGCACAATCCACCGACAGTCCACTACGCGCTCGTCAGGCCTACGCAGCGCATGTCGCTTGGTTGGATACCACGGTAGGCACCCTCAAGCATGTGGAGCGCGTGCGTCGCGAAGGTCTGGACTTGGCACGCGCCTCCACCACCATGCTCGATGCCAAGGTCGATGATGTGTCGATGCTGATGGATGCTCAAGGAGCCATTGAGGTGCGCTGTGGTGCTCAAGAAGCTGGCTTTGAGTTGCGCCTTACGTGTGTACCCACACGAGGCTGGACGCGTCACGGTCACGAAGGCGTTTCACGCAAAGGGCCCGAAGCAGGCAATGCGTCGCTGTACCTGAGCGCCACGCGGTTGCGCACCAGCGGCACGCTGCGGCGCGTGGAGCCGAACGGAGCTTGGACAGAGTTGAAGGTACAAGGTGAGAGCTGGTTCGATCACGAGTGGGGTTCGAGTCAGCTCGGCAGCGGTGTCATCGGTTGGGACTGGCTGGGCCTGCGTTTGGCCGATGGACGGGACTTGATGCTGTACCGCTTGCGCACCAAAGATGGCGGCGTGCTGGAGCAATCTTCGGGCACTTTGGTCGAGGCCAATGGACAGGTCGTGCACCTCAAGCGCGAGGACTTTGAGATCGAAGAACTGGCCCACTGGACGAGCCCGCGCACCAAGGGCATCTGGCCTGTGCATCTGCGCCTGCGTGTCCCCAAGCACGGCATTGAAGCCGAAGCCGTAGCTCGTGCACGTGATTGCGAGTTGGACGGCAGCGCGTCTACCGGCACTGTCTACTGGGAAGGCCCCGTCGTGCTGAGCGGCACCGTCCAAGGTAGCGGATACCTGGAAGTCACAGGTCGCGCCGGCAGCTTGGAAGCACGCTTCTAGCTAGGTGTGCATCTAGCCTCCGCGCCACAGCGTACACATACCCATGCAAGGTCTCTCCATCGTGGTCTTTGGTGCCGCCGGCGGCATTGGCTCCGCTGTGGCCCGACTGTGCTCCGCTCAAGGAGCCAATCTGACCTTGGTGGGCCGCACCCACGCCACCTTGGAAGCGCTACAGAAGGAGCTGCCACAAGGCTCAAGCATGGTGCACACCGCCGATGCTTGTGTCTTTGAACAAGCCGAGATGGCCTGTCAAGCCGCTTTGACAGCGTATGGCCGGCTTGACGGAGTCGTCTGTTCGGTAGGCTCGATCTTGCTCAAGCCGGCCCACCTGACCACGGAAGCCGAATGGGCGTCTACTTGGTCACTCAACGCCACAGCAGCCTTCGCAGCCGTGCGTGCGGCAGCCAAGACGATGAAGGACGGCGGTTCCGTGGTGCTATTCAGCTCGGGTGCTGCTGAGGTGGGACTGCCCAATCACGAGGCGATTGCCGCCTCCAAAGCAGCGGTAGAAGGCTTGACGCGCTCGGCTGCAGCCACCTACGCAGCGCGTGGCCTGCGCATCAATGCCATTGCCCCTGGGCTGGTGCGCACGAACCTCGCCAGCAAACTCACGAGCTCTCCGCAAGCGCTGCAAGCCTCCACGGCGCTGCATGCAGCAGGTCGCATTGGTGAACCCGACGAAGTGGCGCGTATGGCCGCATTCGTGCTGGATCCCAGCAACTCGTGGATCACAGGGTCCGTCTTGAGGGTTGATGGTGGCTTGTCACGCGTGCGCGCACGCGGCTAAAGAGCTTCGATCATGACCACTCTGTGCACATGACCACACCGCGTACGCGTTTTGTGGTGCGCTTGCCCGTGCCAGCAGCCGCAGCCTTTGCCTGGCATGCACGCCCCTTGGCCTTCGATCGATTGGTGCCGCCTTTCGATCCCGTGCGGTTGGTAGAAACCCACGGCACCATTCGCAACGGCGATTGGAAGCTCTTGGCTTTGCCTCCCTTGGGCTTGCGTTGGTTGGCGCGTCACGAAGCCTATGAACCACCGCTGCGCTTTCGTGATGTGCAGGAACGTGGTCCGTTTGCTCGCTGCATTCATGATCACCGATTTGTGCCGCTGTCAGCCACCGAGTGTGAGCTGCATGACGAACTCGATTGGCGTTTGCCGCTGGAGCCTTTGAGCTATTGGATCGCAGGCCGGTTCGTGCGCGCCAAGCTCGCGCGTGCCTTCGCTTGGCGTCAGCATGTGGTGCTGCACGATCTCGCGCTCCACCACCGCGTGCAAGCCCACGAGCTGCGCTTTGCCATGTCTGTAGCGCACGGCAACTCGACCCTGCAGCGCGCGTCCCAAGTGGTGCGTGCGATCGCCGACACGGGAGGCCACAGCGTGGTGCTGCCGCATCAACTGTGCAGCGCGCAGGTACGCTGGGAGGCCCCCTCACACGTCTCCGTGCAGCGCAGCACCGGCACAGTGCACTTCGAACTGGGAAGGCTTGTCCAAAGTGCAAGCGACCTGCGCGACCTGACCAGCTGGACGGATGTGCAGGAGTTGGCGGAGGCCTTGCTACTGGCTGTGGCTGGACACCTGCCCGCCGGATCCTGGAGCCTGAAACGTGAGCAATCCGCGCAGACGGACGACGAAGCCCCCATCCCTGCGCTTGCGGTTGCCGATCGGGCTATCCCCTCGCGCTGGAGCAGCCTGCGCGACCTGCGGCAGCGACTGCGCGGACAGGTTGCGGTAGTCGACACGGGCATGCGCTAGCACCAAGCACTATCCTGTCTGCATGTTGTCCTGCTTGGTGTGGGTCGCGAGCGCGACCATGACCGTCGCGCATGAGCCGTCGATGGTGGATCTTGCTCGGTCCTACCTCGCCTTTGAGCGTGCAGTGCACACGCATGGCTGGACCGGCGTGACACGCCTAGAGGCCAATGCGAGCTTTGATCAACTGACCCTGAACTTCTTCTTGGGTGATGCAGCAGGAGCCATTGCACGGCTCGATGCTCTCACCGCACGCATCGACCCGGCCCGCGCCGCGGTGGACGAACGCGCCTGTGATGCTCTGACGCTCGTATGCGAGCAACGCTGGCGAGCGAAGGGCCACGAACGGCCGCTCATCGCGCTTGTGCGCACGCATGATGGCCACGCTGTACCAGACGAGTGGGATGCACCGGTGTTCGTGCACGCAGTACCGCTCGATGGCTCATCAGGTTGGACAACGCAAGCCAGATGGCAACAGACGAGCACTGGGCAACTACAGACGGTCACCGACGCGCAGTTGCCTGCAGGTGTGGATGTCGAACTGCGTCTGCAGGTAGGCACTGCACCTGCGCGGAGGCTGTGCACCTTGGAGTGGCTCGAGGCCCCTCCCGAGCAATTGCGCTCCCAAGCGCTGGCTCAACTCGCGAAGATCGAAGCGGACGGGCCGCCGCTAGAACAGGCTCACGCCAGCTTGGAAGCGCGTGCCAAACGCTTTCGCAATCGCGTAGACCCGGCCAGCGCATCCTCTGTGTTGTTTCAACCAGGCCAAGAATGGCGTGCGCTACAGGCCGATCTCACGCAACTGGCCCAAGGAGAGGATCCCTACCGGCGCCGTAGTGGGGCTACTTGGCGTGTAGTGCGCACAGCCACACGCACCATCCCTGTGCGTGTGCATGCGCCGGCCGCGGCCCGCGAGGATCAGCCGTTACCACTCGTGATTGCCTTGCATGGTGCCGGCGGTGATGAACATCATTGGCTGGAGTCCTACGGCGCAGGTCAGCTGGCCCGCTTGGCCGAACGCGACGGCGTACTGGTAGCCGCGCCTGCAGTGGGCTTCGCAGGTTGGAGCGCCGAGGATCACAGCGCGCTCGTCCGTGCCCTGGTGTATTGCTATGCGATTGATCTCAAGCGCGTCATGGTCATCGGCCATTCCATGGGTGCCGCAGCCGCAGCGCAGTTAGCTGCAACGCCCTCACTCAAGCTGGCTGCCGTCGCCTGCTTGGCCGGCGGTCCACGAGGTGCAGCGCCAAAAGCGTCGGCACCTCTCCTAGTGTTGTCAGGAGAACGCGACAACATCGTGGCGCATGCACCACTGCGCTCAGCCGCCGAGGCTTGGCGCGCAGCGGGGCTACCCGTTGACTTTCGTGCGCTCCCCGATGAAGGACACACCTTGTTGGTGGCGGAACACTTGGATGAGGTTTGGACATGGATGCTGAAACC
>CAIKQM010000410.1 GCA_903829565.1 uncultured Planctomycetota bacterium | reverse complement strand
TTTCGAGCGTCTCAAACTCGTGCCCTTGCGCGCGCAGGTGCTCGACGAGGGCCGTCCCAGAGGCCGGCGCGTAGCCCACGCCAAAGGCCTCGGCGGTGGTATCAGTCAGTCCCCGCCCCGCCACATACTCGCCCGCGCGAGCACCTTCGGGGCTCTTGAGATGACGACGATAATAGTTCGCAGCCGACTCGAGAGCGGCGCGCAGTTTTTGCTCCTCATCGCGGCGCGCGGGATCTTCGCGGCGCCGACGCGGCAACTCGACGCCAGTGCGCGCGGCCAAAATTTCGAGCACTTCCACGAACGACAAATTGTCGATGCGCTCGAGGAAGGAAATCTGATCACCGCCCGTGCTGCAGGAACCATAGCAGTGCCAAGTGCCGCGCCGCGGGTCGACCTTGAAGCTGGGCGTGCGCTCCTCATGGAAAGGACAGCACGCTTCCCACAGCACACCCCGCTTGCGCAGCGTGGGTACGCGTTCACGAACCACGTCCTCGATGGCGGCGCGGTTCTTAATGGCTTCGATGGCCCGGCGGAAGTCGTCGTCTAACACGTCTCGTCTAGCACAGCAGGAGTGAGCAACACACGGTCACGGCGGGAGACTTCGCATCCAAAGAACGAGAGCACTTAGCCGATAGCTGCGCTGCAGCTGTCGGACAAAAGTCGAGCACCAACACACTTGCCCTAGCCAACCGCAGTTGGTGTGAACAAGGAGCTGTTTTGCATCACGCGAGAGCCAAGGACGAGCGGTCTGTGCCTCGCGCAGCAGTGGCGCAACAGGCGGGGGCAGGTGCTTCGGGTGCGTGATTCCGCAAGGCGCTCGAGCCTTGCGGAGCCCCCTAGTCTAGCCCATCCGTGGCGGTCTTCCACCCCTCGGAATCCGACAAATCGGAACCCAGCAAGACAGTCCTTAAGGCTGGAGTGGCCAAGCCCGTATCGACCAGGGCGAGGAAGTGCTCCAAGCCCAAATCCTCCGCGCGCGCGGCCGCATCCACCCCGACCGCCGCCAGCCAGCGCTCCCCCGCCGCGCGATCCCCGGCAACTTCGGCCAAAACCCGCCCCATGGTCTGGCGCCGGCGCTGAAACAGCCGCGCCAACACCACCTGCAAGGCCACGCGGCGCGTGCGCTCCAAGGGTTCGGCCCGGCGCACGCCGCGCACCACCGAAGAATCGACCTGAGGGCGCGGCCAGAACAGGCCCGGGCCGACTGGACGCACCACGCGGCATTCGTAATCCGCCTGCAGACGCGCCGACAACGCGCCCCAGTCATTCGTGCCGGGCTTGGCGGCCACGCGCTCGGCGGCTTCCTTTTGCACCAAGACCGTGAAGCTGCTGGGGGGATTGGGCAGGTCCGCCAAGATCACCAACAGCGGCGACGCAATCGAGTACGGCAAGTTAGACACCAAGTGCCACGGTTCGTCCTTCCACAAGGCAGCCAGCACTTGTGGTGCGAGTGCGTGTTTGCCGTCCAACACATCGCCGAACACGCGCGTGCAAGGACGCTCGGAAGCCAAGGCGCGCCCCGACAGTTCGTACAGGCGCGGATCGACTTCCACAGTGACAAGTTCACTTGGCACGCGCAGCAAGTGCAGAGTCAGGAAGCCCAAGCCTGTGCCGACCTCCAGCACTCGTGCACCCGGCTCGAGCTGGGCATCGCGCACGATGGCGCGCACCATGTTCTCGTCGATCAGAAAGTTCTGACCAAAGCGACGCGAAGGTTGAAAGCCCAAGGCCTCCAACTCGGCGCGGAAAGCCTTCCATGCGGCCCGGCCATCATCACCACCTGTCACACTCACGAGCCTGCTCCTTCGCGCAACCAATCCAAGGCCATGCTCGGGTGGGCACTGCGCAAGCTGACCAAAAGCGGCACAGCTTCGGCCCCCCACGCCCGGCCAATCGCCAGCAAGCGCGGCTTGGCGGCTGCATCGGTGGGTAGTTGAGCCGCATGAGCAGCCAGCCACTGCTGCGCATCCGCGCACGCACGCAGGCCTACTGTTTCATCACGGGTGCGCGGGTCGAGCTCA
>CAIKQM010000409.1 GCA_903829565.1 uncultured Planctomycetota bacterium | reverse complement strand
GATCACGGCCACATCAGCCATGTCTTCAACCTGTATGACTCCAATGTGCGCATTGTGCTGTTAGGGCGTGGCCCAGGGATCGCAGCGGGCAAGCGCGACACGCAGTTGGTAGGCATCCGCGACTTGTACCCGACGCTGCTGGCTGCCGCGGGTCTTCCGACGCCTGCCAGCAACGGCGAGACCTATGACTTGCGCGGTCCCATGCCCGAGCAACGCTTGCTCGGGGCAGCTTTAGATGTGCCCAAGCTGACCATCGAGAGCTTCCCCGATGAGATGGAGCGCGCACCGCAGCTAGAGATGCACAAGCGTGAGCTCGAGGCCGTGATCAGTGCGCGTTGGAAGATGATCCGCGGCTCGGATGGCAGTTGCCTTGCGTTTGACTTGCTTGCCGACCCGCACGAGTCGCGCCCCGTACCGTGTGCCGAGCTGGAGCCGAGCGTGCGAACTGGGCTGGAGGCCTGGCTCGACCTGCAGCGCCAACGCCGCGTGGGCGATGCGACGCCGACCTCGGCGCCTCAAGACCCGGCCACGCGCGCAGCTTTGCAGTCCCTTGGCTATGTCGAGTAGTTCGCGTCCCGAGGTCGGGATCGCGTCGACTTGAGCTTCGGCATTGCCTACGCTCAGGTCGACAACGCTAGCCGGAAGAGACCTGATGATGAACCTCGCACTTGCCCTTGCTGCTGGTGGCTCCATGGGAGACCAGCTGCCCGTGTGGTCGATCGCGCCCTTTGCGCTGATCCTGTTGTCCATCGCGGTGTTGCCCTTGGTGGCGCACCATTGGTGGGAGAGCAACAGGAACCGTGCGATCGTCTCGTTCGGTTTGGCCATCCCCTTCGTGGCGTGGCTTTGGAACACGTTCCCCGAGCAAGCAGGTGGTGCGCTCGGGCACTCAGCGATGGAGTATGTCTCCTTCCTGTGCCTGTTAGGAGCGCTGTACATCATCTCAGGCGGCATCTACTTGCGTGGATCGCTGAATGGCACACCGCTCTCGAACACCGGCATGCTGGCGATTGGCGCGGTGCTGGCGAACCTGATCGGCACCACGGGCGCATCGATGGTGCTGATCCGGCCGTTCTTGCGCGCGAACAAGTCGCGCCAACGCCGCGCGCACCAAGTGGTGTTCTTCATCTTCATCGTGTCCAACTGCGGAGGATTGCTGACGCCCTTCGCCGACCCGCCTCTCTACCTCGGCTTCCTCAAGGGTGTGCCCTTTGAATGGACGCTGCAGTTGTGGAAGGAATGGATCATCGTCAACGTGCTGTTGCTGGTGCTGTACAACTTCCTTGACAGCTACTTCATGGACAAAGAAGAGAAGGAGCGTCCTGGTTCGCAGCTCGAAGAAGCGATGAAGCATGAGCCGCTCGGCATCGACGGCAAGCACAACATCGTGCTGTTGGTCGGTGTGGTGTGCGCCATCCTCGGCAGCGCGCAAGGCTGGTTCAACGCCGGTCAACCGTGGGCCTTTGGTGTCGCCGAAGCATCCATGGCGGGTCTGGCTGTGCTAGGTCTCGTCCTGACCAAGCCGGCGATTCGCGCGGCCAACTCGTTCAGCTATGGTCCGATCCTTGAGGTAGCGATCCTGTTTGCAGGCATCTTCGCCACGATGATCGCGCCCATGCAGTTGCTGAACGCGCGTGGCGATGATCTGGGCATTGCTCATCCGGCGCAGTACTTCTGGGCTGCGGGGCTCTTGTCCTCTTTCCTTGACAACGCGCCGACGTACCTGACCTTTGCAGCCGTGGCCTGCGGTCAGGCGGGCATCCCGTTGGAAGGCATGTACCTCGCCAAGTTCCTGGCAGCAGGTGGCGAGAATGTGACCATCCTGATGGGGATTTCATGCGGCGCCGTGATGATGGGCGCCATGACCTACATCGGCAATGGCCCCAACTTCATGGTCAAAGCCATCGCCGAGGAGAACGGCGTCAAGATGCCGTCCTTCTTTGGCTACATGGCTTGGTCGGTGGCGATCTTGATCCCGACCTTCATCGCCATCACCTACATCTTCTTCGTGTGAACCACTGCTGGACAGGTTGCTCAGCTCAGCAGCCTGTCCAGCGGCCACACCAACGGGATGACGACGAGAGCCGTCGCCATCACCACTAGGTCGAGCGCTAGCCCGACCTTGAGGAAGTCGGTGAAGCGGTACCCACCGGGACCGTAGACCATCAAGTTCGTTTGGTAGCCGATGGGCGTCGCGAAGCCACACGACGCTGCTACGAGCACCACCATCACGAAGGGCAAGGCACTGCAACCCAGTGACGCGGCCGTGGCCATCGCGATGGGATACATCAACGCAGCGGTGGCGTTGTTGGACAACAGCTCGGTCAGAACCATCGTGGTGGCATAGATCGCGGCCAGGACGAACCACGGGCCGTAGTCGCCCACAGCAGCCACTACGCTGGTCGCCAGGCTTTGTGCGAGACCTGTGCTGCGCATCGTCTCGCCTACGCCCAAGGCTGCGGCAATGGTGACCAAGACTTCCCAGTCGATGCTGCGCCGTGCAGCCTGCACATTGCAGCAGCCGGTGACCAGCATGGCGCCAGCGCCCAGCAGCGCAGCATGCATCATCGAGAGCCACTCCATGCCTGCGACCAACACCATCACCACCAAGATGCCCAGCGCCCACGCGGCCTTCTCGTGCCCGGGCGGTGTCGAGTTGTCGAGGCGCGACACAAGGTAGAAGTCACGCGAGTTGCGCTGCTGCTCATGCCATGAGGGGTGAGCTTCCAAGAGCAATTGATCGCCGCTTTGCAGCACGATGTCACCGATCTTGCCCTGCAAACGTGCGCCCGAACGACCCACGGCAATCACGGCTGCGTTGTAGATGCTGCGGAAGCGGCCTTCACGAATGCTCTGGCCAACCAACGGGCAATGAGGCGACACCACGGCCTCGACCAAGCAGCGCTCCGAGCGCGGCTGTGTGAGCTTGTGTACCTGTTGCGTCGCAGGCACCAAGCCACGCACGCGTTGCAGATCGAGCACCGAATCGACAATGCCCACGAACAGCAAGCGATCACCAGCGCGTAGCACTTCGCTGGAGGCCACGGCAGGCATCGCACGCCCCTCGCGCTCGATCCCGGCCAAGTAGGCGCCAGGCAGGCCGCGCAAGCCAGCCTCTTCGATGCTGCGACCAACCAAAGCACTGCCGGCCACAACCTCCATCTCGACTGCGTATTCGCGCGGATCGGCGGCCACCACGCTGGGCTTGCGATCGGGCAAGAGCCACTTGGAGGTGAGCAACAAGAAGCCCATGCCGACAAGCGCACAGGGCACGCCCACCCAAGCGGGAGTGAGCAGCGACAAGGCTTCGCGATCCCCTGTTTCGGCCACCCACAGGCCCTGCACAACCATGTTCGTGCTCGTGCCGATCATGGTGCACAGACCACCCAAGATGGTGGCGTAACTCAGCGGGATGTAGAGCTTGGAAACAGCGATGCCGGCGCGCTTGCCCAAGTCGGACACCACCGGCATGTACATCGCCACGATCGGTGTGTTGTTCAGAAAAGCTGACAGACCAGCACTGGAGAGCATCACGCGTACTTGTGCTGTGCGCACCGAGGTGACGCGCGCAAACATGCGCCGTGTCACGAGCTCCATCGCACCGGTGCGCGTCAAGCCCGCGACCACCACATACAAGACAGCGACCGTGATCAGCGCTTCGTTGCCGAGACCCGCAACAAGCTTGGCCGGCGACGGAAAGCGCTCCGAAGCCAAGCTGGCGGTCATGAACAACGCCAGCGCTCCAACCATCACGACATCAGCAGCCGCGTTGCGTGCGAGCGCAACGACCATGACCACCAACACCGCGAGCGTGAACCAGGCTTCCCAAGTCATCGTACGGGAAGCCTACCGAGCGATCGGCCTAAGGTGTAAAGGTCACATCGACAGCATTGGTCAGGTTGAAGGTGCTGCTCGTGCAGTAGTTCGCCGCGTTGCGATACCAGAACTGGAAGCGCCACGTTGACCCCAAGGCAAAGCAACCAAGCCCGGGAGCCGCACACGCCTGCACTCCGATGCCTGGCCCGCGCGTCAACACACCTGCGGCGCTCGCCTGCGCGGCACCCAAGCGATAGAGCGGCGAACCCACGCACCTGCGGCCATCACCGAACGGTGTGTT
>CAIKQM010000408.1 GCA_903829565.1 uncultured Planctomycetota bacterium | reverse complement strand
CAGCAGATGAAGGGCTGGACTCTGGGCAAGGCGCAAGGCGAGCCCAAGCAAGTCAAAGACTGGACTGGCCAAGAGTACGCGTTGTTGCCTGGCAAAGGCGCGATTGCGGGCCTTGATGGGTGGGCTTACGAGTGGCGCGGCCCGACGCGGACCATGGCCTTTGTGGCGACCTGTCCGAAAGAAGATTGGGAAGCGAACGTGGCCTTGTGGCGCAAGATGGCAAGTGACGCCACCGTCTCGGATCCCGAGGATCGTGATGCCGTCAAGCTGGAGCGCATGTATGCGCGCAGCAAGCTCCTGGATCCGGCGTACCGCATCGAGGTGCGCAAGAAGCTCATTCGCGGTTGGCGCGCGGAGGATGCCGAGCACTACATCTTGGCGACAAATTCTCCTGACAAGCCGCTGATCAAGCGCGTGCTGTCGGACTTGCCGATCATCCGCAAGGAGTACGAGAAGCTCTTCCCGCCGGCTGCGCCGATCACGCGTGTTTCCACGGTGCGCGTGTGCAAGACGCGCGATGAGTACCTGCAGTACGGTGGCGGAGATCGCACAGCCGGTTATTGGAATGCGAGTTCGGAAGAGCTGGTGCTGTACGACAACGCGGCCGATGCCAAGGCGCTCAAGCGTGCCGATGACCTCGACACCTTCATCGTGCTGTACCACGAGGCCTTCCACCAGTACATCCACTACAGCGCTGGCGAGCTGCCGCCGCACACGTGGTTCAACGAAGGCTACGGCGACTACTTCAGCGGGGCCGTGATCGTGAACGGCAAGCTCAAGGAGATCGGCGTGAACCCTTGGCGCTGCGACACCATCAAGGAAGCGGTGTCGTTGGACAAGCACATCCCGTGGAAGGAGATCATCAAGTACGAGCAGCGCGAGTACTACGATCCCACCAAGGTCTACATCTGCTACGCGCAAGGCTGGGCCATGGTGTACTTCCTCAATAAGAGCAAGGACGTCGCCAAGAACCCCGCGTGGAAGAAGATCCTGCCTACGTATTTTGACACGTTGAAGAGCGCCTACAAGGAAGAGCTCGACAAGCTCCCCGAAGAGGCGCGCAAGCCCGGCACCCGCGGCGCCGCCGAGGCTGGGTATCGTGCGCGCACGCGCGCCAACGAAGCAGCCTTTGCGGGCGTGGACTTCGATCAGATCGAGACTGCGTGGAAGCTCTTCACGCTCGACTTGGTGTCGCCGCCGCGCGAAACGAAGAAGTGAATGCGGTTCGACTCGGTCTCCTTCCTGGCGTTGTTCCTCATCGCGTGGGCGGTGTGGAGACTGCTGCCGCTGCGCTCGGCCAAAGCGGGCACCTTGCTGTTGAGCTTGGTGTTCTACGGTTGGTGGCGCTGGGAGTACCTGCTGTTGATCGTGTTCTCAGCGGGGATCGACTACTACGCCGCGAATCGCATTGAGGCTTCGAAGGATGCGCGCGCGCGGTGGCGCTGGTTGCTGCTGTCGCTCGTCAGCAACCTTGGTTTGCTGGGCTTCTTCAAGTACACACCACTGCTGGTGCGCACGGCGTTGGGCTTGAGTGCTTCGGTCGAGCCTGAACCCAGCTGGCTGTCCACATGGGTCGTCCCCGTAGGCATCAGCTTCTACACCTTCCAGACGCTCAGCTACACGATCGATGTGTACCGCGGGACGCTCAAGCCGTGCCGCAGCTTCCTCGACTTCTTCCTCTTTGTCTCGTTCTTCCCGCAGCTCGTCGCAGGTCCGATCTTGCGCGCGAGTGAGCTGATTCCGCAGCTCGACACTCGCCGCGAGTTGACGTGGTTGCGCGTGCAGATGGGCCTGTATCGCGTGATCGCGGGCCTGTTCCTCAAGGTGGTCGTCGCGGATGGCTTGGCGCAGATGGTGGAGCGTGTCTACAAGCCCGCTCAAGCTCTGACAGCGTCAAGTGTGGATGCTTGGTTGGCCACGATCTGCTTCGGCGCCCAGATCTACGCTGACTTCGCCGGCTACTCGGGCATCGCCATCGGCTTGGCGTTGTTGATGGGGCTGAACTTCCCCGAGAACTTCCGTTACCCGTACATCGCTGCGAGTCTCTCTGAGTTCTGGAAGCGCTGGCATATCTCGCTGTCGCAGTGGTTGCGCGACTACCTCTACATTCCGCTCGGCGGCAACCGCAAAGGCACACTGCGGACCTACGCAAACCTGTCGATCACGATGCTTCTGGGCGGCTTGTGGCACGGAGCCTCTTGGAACTTCCTCGTGTGGGGCGGGATCCATGGCGTGGGCCTGGCCGTCGAGAAGATGCTGGGCTTGGACGGCCGCAACAAGGTTGGCTCGT
>CAIKQM010000407.1 GCA_903829565.1 uncultured Planctomycetota bacterium | reverse complement strand
TTCAGGGCGCCGTACTGGACATGGACGCATGACTCCGCAGCGACCGCAACAGGTGGCCGCCCTGCGCTATGACAGCGAGGAAGGCAGCGCACCGCGCCTTGTCGCCAAGGGCACTGGGGAGGTGGCCGAGCGCATTCTTGCCCTCGCGCACGAGCACGGTGTGCCGGTGCGTGAAGACCCGGCACTGCTGACTCTCTTGTCCGCTCTGGACCTCGGCACGGAGATCCCGCCCGATCTCTATGAGGCTGTCGCCAAGCTGATTGTCTACTTGCGCGCACTAGATCAGCGCGCGGATGACTTCCCGAAGCCATGATTCTGGCTTAGCATTCCCCCTTGGAATGACCGCTCAACTTCGCTCCCTCGCCGACCTCCAGCATTCGATCCAACCCCTGCGTGCGCAGCTCGTCGCGCACCCGGTCTACACGCGCCTCAACGACATGGAGGATGTGCGCACCTTCATGTCCCAGCATGTGTACGCCGTGTGGGACTTCATGTCGCTGTTGAAGGCTCTGCAGAAAGAGATCACGTGCGTCGATGTGCCGTGGGTGCCGCGTGGTGATGCGACGGCGCGGCGTTTGATCAACGAGATCGTGGTGGGCGAAGAGTCGGACGAAGGTCTCGGCGGCCAGGGCTACACCAGTCACTTCGAGCTCTATCTCGCGGCTATGCAGCAGTGTGGTGCAAACACCGCGACCATCGAGGGCTTCATTGAACGCTTGAAGAGCGGTGAAAGCGTGCCCTCTGCGTTGGCGCGTGCGCATGTGCCCACGGCGGCGCGCTTCTTTGTGGGAGAAACATGGCGCATTGTGGAATCGCGCTCGTTGCCGCGCATTGCCGCGGCGTTCACCTTGGGTCGCGAAGATGTGATCCCTGACATGTTCACGCGTCTGGTGCAGGACCTGTCGCGCACGCACGCGGGCAGCTTGTCCATTTTGATTGACTACCTTGAGCGTCACATCCATCTCGATGGCGAGCGCCATGGTCCGATGGCGGCGCGCATGCTGGAGTCCATCTGTGGTGACGACCCGGCGCGTTGGGCCGAAGCCGAGATCGGCGCTAGCGCCGCCATTCGCGCCCGTATCGCCTTCTGGACGGGTGTCACCGAGTGTGTGGGCACGGACAAGCAATCGGTGGGTGCCCACAGTTGAGGCCCCAAACTGCTGTGCCGTTGGTGGCGCTGACGATCGGCGATACAGCAGGGATCGGGCCGGAGATTGCGCTGCACGCGTTGCAAGCGCCGGCATTGCAAGCGGCTGTGCGGTTGGTGGTGTTAGGGCCCGAGCGTTGGCGCCCGAGTCATGTTCCGTTGGCGGATGTGTCGCGGCCGGATGCATTGTCCGAACAGCAAGGGCATGCGTGGCTTGCGACCAGTGATCATGGCCCGATTCAAGTGGGCTCTGTGCAGCGCGCTGCCGGCCTGGAGTCTTTGGCTGCGTTGCGTGCAGGGCACGAGCTCGCCTCCGCCCAGCAAGTCGGTGCACTCGTCACGGGCCCTGTCAGCAAAGAAGCTCTGCGTTTGGCTGGCGAAGCAGTCGAAGGCCAGACCGAACTCTTGGGGCGTTGGTGCGCGGTGCAACGCTTCGAGATGCTTGTGATTGCTGGTCGCTTGCGCACGATGTTGTGCACGCGGCACATGCCGCTGCGTCAAGCTCTCTTGACAGTCACCACGCCCTTGGTGCTCGATCGGATCCTCTTGTTGGATGAAAGCCTGCGCGGCTTCGGTGTGCCGACTCCGCGCCTTGCTGTGTGCGGTTGGAATCCGCACGCGGGCGAGAACGGCTTGCTCGGCAGCGAAGATCAAGACATCCTTGCACCGGCGATTGCCGCGGCGCGCGCTCGCGGTGTGTGCGTGGATGGCCCGGTGTCCCCCGACTCGGTGTTCCGCTTGGCGGCGCGCGGCGAATGGGATGGTGTGGTCTCGTTGTGGCACGACCAAGCCTTCATCGCTGCCAAGCTCTTAGACCCCGAAGGCGGGGTCACGGTGCTGTGCGGGCTGCCCTATGTGCGCGTTTCTCCCGTGCATGGCACTGCCATGGACATCGCCGGCAAGGGCTTGGCCGACCCGACGAATCTGGTGTCCGCGGTGCTGCAGGCCGCTGCTTGGGCCCGCCCCGCCATCCCGGCAGCCGCGCCCTAGCAGCCTTTTTCTTGGGTCGGGTGGCGATCCTGCCGAAAGGACAGATTCGCAGCCATCCCTCTATTCGCACCTCGACGGAAGAGTTGGGGGTAGACTGGAACACAACCACGATGATCGGACGCAAAAAGAAGATCGTCTTGTACCAGCCGCAGCAGGTGGACGAGTCCCTAGGGCTCCCCTCCAGCACGGACATGTTGCCCCTGGAGATGTTGACCATCTCCGCGCGGCCGCTGGCCAACGGGTCCGAGATCGTCATTGTCGACGGCAGCTTGTACAGCGTCGATGGGGCCCATCGACGTTTGTTGGAGGCTTGCGAGGGCGCGTTCCTCTACGCGACCACAGGCATTCTGGGCTTCATGATCTATGACGGCTGGCAAGCCTCGCTCAAGGTCAAGGCCAAGTTCCCGCACATCAAGTCGGTGATCGGTGGTTGGTTCGCCTCGGTGCGCCCTGACTTGCAACTGCAGACAGGTCTGTATGACTGCGTGGTGCTCGGTCAAGGCGAAGTGACCTTTGACGAACTCGTGCGCGCGCTCGACAGCGGCGTGGCGCTCGACACGGTGCCCGGACTTGCGTTGTGGCGCGACGGCCAAGTCGTGAAGACCGAAAAACGCGGTGTCGCCGGTTGGGATGCAATCCCCGAGCGCATGCCGTGGCACTTGATCGACATCGAGCCGTACCGCGAGCACCAGCTGCGCGCGCGTTCGCACAAGGATGTGTTGCGCATGCCCACGCCTCCGGCGATGGGGGAGCGCAAGCCGTACTTCGGCATCACGTACTTCTCAAGCTACGGCTGCCCTGAACCCTGCACCTTCTGCTGCTCGCCGATCGTGACCGATCGCCGTTGGAAGGCGATGCCTTCCGATCGTTTGTTGGACGATCTGTGCGAGCTCAAGGAGCGCTGGAACTTTGATGTGGTGCGCTTCCACGATGCGAACTTCGGCGTGATGCAGAAGCGCGTCAAGGAATTTTCACAAGGGCTCTTGGACCGCAACGCGAAGTTCTGGTGGAACGCGTTCATCGAGACGAACTCGATCCTCAAGTACGATCCGGCCACGCTGGACTTGATGGCCGCCTCGGGCATGTACATCGCGGAAATCGGCGCCGAAGCAGGCACCGATGAGATGATGAAGAAGATCGGCAAGCCGATCAAAGGCGACGACAACATCGACGCCGCGGTCGAGATGGACAAGCGCGGCATCTGTGCGTCGGTGACGTACATCATCGGCTATCCGGGTGAAGAGCGCGCCTCGATGATGGCCACCATCGATCAGTGCCGTCGTTTGCATGTGGCGGCACCGTTGGCGCGTCCCACGGTCTGGCCTTACCGCCCGATCCCGGGCACGGCGATGTGGGATCAAGCGGTGTCGATGGGCTACCAGCCGCCGAACACGCTCAAGGAGTGGGGCTCGATTGGTGAGTACCACTTCGAAGAGACTTGGCCGGGCAAGATCCCGCCCGATGTGGCGCTCGAGCGCAAGCTGTACCAGCACTACGTGACGCTCGATTACGGTCTGGCGCGCGGCAAGATCGGCTTCTGGGAGAAGCGTGCGAAGAAGCGTCTTCAGTCCGGCGACTTGCAAGGTGGCTTCCCGAGCGGCAAGTGGGAGGCGCGCGCCTTCGATGTGTACAACCGCATCGAGAAGAAGCTCTTCAAGCGCGCAGAGACCTCGCGTTCGTGGATCGATCCGGGTCACAAGACCGGCACTGCAGGCAACGCGGCCAGCAAGTCGCGCAATGTGATGACCGAGACGACGGCGGGTTGAGCCTGCAAGTTGACCTTGCCGGATCGGCCTGAGCGGGGGATGATTGAGGAGCACCATGAAGCTCCTCTCCCTGCTGGCTGCCCTACTCTTTGACGTTCCCGCCTCTGCTGAAACCGTTGTGGTCCAGCAGATCGGGTTCTTCTTCACACCGCGTGAAGTGGTCATTGCTCCCGGCGATTCGGTGCGCTTCGTGTGGACCAGCGGCACGCACACTGTGTCGGAGGGCACCGATGGCGTGGTCAACGGCAATGAGGCGTTCACCTCGTCGCTGACCTCGGGGGTGTCGAGCTACACCGTGAACTTCAGCGAAGCCTTCCTCGCCGCGAATCCTCGCGCGGGTGATTGCTACG
>CAIKQM010000406.1 GCA_903829565.1 uncultured Planctomycetota bacterium | reverse complement strand
TGTCCATCGACACGCTGCGCGCGGATCACTTGGGCTGTTATGGCTACACGCGGCCCACTTCGCCCAACATCGATGCGTTCGCTGCCAAGGCAGCGGTCTTTGAGAACGCGCACTCGTCTGCTTCGTGGACCTTGCCTTCGTTCGCCAGTCTGTTCACTTCGCTGTACTCCACCTCGCATGGGTGTTGGAAGGTGGACAGCCGCTTGGAAAGCGAACATGACACGCTCGCCGAGCACCTGCGCGATGCGGGTTGGGATACCAGTTTGATCGTGCCGCATGTGTTCTTGTCGGGGCAATACGGCTTGCAGCAGGGCTTCGTGCATATTGATGACACGCTGGTGCGCACGGCTTCGGAGTCCAACAAGGTCATCAGCTCGCCGGCGATGACCGACAAGTCGATCGCGTGGCTGGAGCGCAAGCAGCAGAGTCCGGATGACTCGCCGTTCTTTCTGTGGGTGCACTACTTCGATCCGCACGACGAGTACTTGCCGCACGCGGGCTACAGCGAACAGTTCGGTCTAAAGGCCGACATCGACTTGTACGACGGCGAGATTCGTTGGGTCGATGAGCATGTGGCGCGTCTGCTCAAACGTGTGGACGAGCTGTATGGACTTGACCAGACCGTTGTCGCGATCGTCGCCGATCACGGTGAAGAGTTTGGCGAACATGGCTTCCAGCGCCACGGTTACACGCTGTACCAAGAGGCGGTGCGGATCCCGTTGATTGTGCATGTGCCCGGACATGCTGCCCGTCGCGTCAGCGATCTCGTTTCCAACATCGACTTCATGCCCACCCTGTTGGAGGTCGCGGGTGTGCCGCCGCGCGGCTTGCAACAAGGACGCAGCCTGATGCCGTTGCTGCGCGGCGAGACCTTGCCTCCGCGCGGGGCTTTGTCCGAAGTGCGCTGGCACGACGATCAAGACATGCGTTGCTGGCGTGAGGAGTCGTGGAAGCTGCACGAAGACCGCTCGCATGGCAAAGAGCGTGACGAGTTGTACGACTTGGCTTCGGATCCGCGCGAAAAGAGCAATCTGCTGGCTACGCGTCAAGACGCCTTGACAGTTCTGCGCGAGAGCCTCGGCCACATGTTGGGCACGGCCTTGCAACACGCCAAACTCTTCCCGCAGCCTCGTCGCTACACACCTCCGCCTGGTGACCAAGCGCGCCTGAGTGCTTTGGGGTATGCAGAAGATGAGGTGCAGGCCCCCGTGCAACCGGAGGCACCGAAGTGAAGCTCTACCAGTGGAGCCTGTTGCTGCTAGGCGTGTGGCTGGCTGGCTGCAGCGATAGTGAAGTGCGTCGCACGCGCCAGCCCGATGGCTCGCCGTGGACGGAACAGCACTTTGTACAGGGCAAGGCCAATGGTCCGCTGCGCGTGTGGCACACGGACGGCAAGCTGGCTCGTGAAGGCAACTATGTGGACGGCCACATGCATGGTGTCTGGCGCACATGGAGCGCTGATGGCACACCATTGCTCGAGGCTCATTACGAGCGCGGTCAAATGGACGGCGCGTGGGTGGAGTACTGGCCCGGCGGCAAGCTCAGGACCAAAGGCCGCTACCGTACTGGTCTCCCTGATGGCCTTTGGGAGGAGTACTACGAGACGGGCGGCAAGGCGCGTGAAGGGGCCTTTGTGAACGGCGAGCGCGATGGGATCTGGACCGGCTGGAAGCAGGACGGAACCGTCCAAGGCACAGCGCGCTACACCCAAGGCCGCTATGCCGGCCCGCGCTGACACGGGCGCCCGCGCTCGACAACTACTTGGCAAAAAATGGTGGAATCGAACGCGCCGGAGCGCGTCGGATGGCCCTGGCGGGGTCGCCAGAGGGGGTAGAGGGGGGAGGGGGTCGGACATCGGTATGTCCGACCCGATTGACGGATTCCCCTGTCTGCGAAAGACTGCCGCGCGGGCAGTAGCCTAGGTGGTTTTGGCAGTCGGCTTATATCCGACCTATCGCGGGTTCAACTCCCGCCTGCCCAACTGCAACCCGTACCCTTCTCCTGCGGTCGGTGTTGCGAGCGGATGGCTTCAGGCCAACTTCAGCAGTTGGCGTGCATTGTCACGGAACACGGCTTGTTGCGCGGCGGCATCTGCTCCCGCGGCCTGCAACGCTAGTCGATGAGCTTGCGCACGATCTGCGCGCCACCCCGCGGGGAAGACATTGCTGTCCGAGCCAAACAGGATGCGCTGCGGCCCAAAGCAAGCCAAGGTCGCGCGATACACCGCGGGCAGATCCACAGGCGGGCACTGCGTGTCCATCCACGAGTTGGACGAGCTCGTGTCGACCACGATGTTCTCGCATTGAGCTCCAGCCATCAGCGTCTCGCGCAGGAAGCCTGCACCAAAGTGCGGCACGACAAAGGTCGCGCGACGCGCTGCGTTCGCAGCTGCGACCAAGTGCAACGGATTCGCCAGCGCTACATCGTGTGTGCGCGGCAGACCCAACAGGTCGCGCACCTTGACCACAAACAACCCGCAATGCACGTACGCGATAGCTGCATGCGCGTCCAAGACCGCATACAGCGCGCGCGCCGCCTCGCTGTCGATGGCGTAGCGATGCAAAGCGGGGAACAGCAGCACGCCTTTGATGGCGCGCTTGGTGAGCAGCTCATCCACCTTGGCGGGCACACCGGCAACCAGCGGATTCACGAGGGCCATCGCGCTGATGCGCCCACCCGAGGCAGCAGCAGCGGCGGCGACGATCGGTGTCTCTTCGGGGACACTGCCAAAGGCGACGATGTGTTCGACTTCATGGCGATCCAGTTCGTTCATCCAGCGCGCGCGGTGCTGCTCGTGATCCGACGAAGGCAAGTGCAGGCCTGTGGAAGCAGCGAGTGCCGTCAACTTCTCGTCGACTGTGCCAGCCAGCGGCGATTGCGCCGCCAGCGTTTCAAAGTACGTGCGCGAGAACCAGTGCGTGTGAAAGTCGATCAAGCCCATGGGGCCTTGATCGTAACGCATCTCAGGCTTCGCGCAGTGCGCGCCATGCACCGCGCAAACGGGCAGCCAGCCCCAACGCATGGAAGGGGCGTTGGCGTACTCCGTACAGATCCAGACCTCCCTTGACGGGATCGCGTGCCAGTGCCTGCGCCAAGATGCGCTCGGTCTGCATCGGATACGGAGCTGCGGTGGCTTTGCCCAGTTGGAAGCCGAGCTGTGTCAAGTGTGCTAGCAGCTCCGCCGGTTGCGCACCGCGCAGGGCATAGGGCCAGAACTCAATCAACAGCGCACACTGCGGCGACGACGCCAGCACGGCTTGCATGCCTTGCAACGCATGCCACTCGGAGCCTTGTGTGTCGATCTTGATCATCGAGTACGGCTTGTCAGTAGCCACGCAGTCATCCACACGCTCGACGCGGATCGTCAACGGCGCTGCGTCTCGCATGTCCGCGGGCGTGCCCTCGGCAATGCGATTGTCACCGCGATTGCGTTGTGACAGGTGAATGACAGCCTGACCCTGAGCAGAGCCCGCAGCGCACTCATGCACCGTCGCCGAGCCGCTGCCATGTTGCTGCGCGCGCGCGATGTTGCGGCGTGCAATGGCGGCGATGGCGGGAATGGGCTCGAACGAATCCACATGCGCTCCCGCGAGCACACCTTGGACCGCGAACCAACCGATGTTGGCGCCCAGATCGAGGGCGCGGCTACCCGGACGCAGGTGTGCGCGAAACAGAGCCGTCTCGAAGTCCTCCCAGCCACCGCGCTCGATAGCCGGTCCGATGACGGCATCATCCGCCAGCACTTCGAACTCGCACGGCAGCGCCGGGCTCTTCACGATCCTTGTTTCAAAGGCCACACGAGCAGTCTAGCGCGTTCCGCGCCGCGGTTCGCTACCCTTCCTCACCATGGAACGTTGGGCAATCGATCTGGCCAAGGAGTACTTCAAGTTCTCGGCGGCACACTTCCTCATCTTTCCCGATGGCAGCGCCGAGCGCATGCACGGCCACAACTACCAGGTCACGGCCGAGATTGAAGCCGCGTTGACGGAGCACGGCCTGGTGCTGGACTTCAAGATGGCCAAGCCCGTCGTGCGCGAGTTGTGCGACGAGTTGGATGAGCACTTCCTGTTGCCGGCCGAGCACCCAGTGCTCCAGCATGGTGTGCGCCCCGATGGCGTGATGGAGGTGCGCTACCTCGACCGCTACTACGCCATGCCCGTGGAAGATGTGGTGGTCTTGCCGATCAACAACAGCTCCTCCGAGAACTTGGCTACATGGTTCGGGCGTGAGTTGATGCGCAGGTTGCAGGTGCGCTTCCCTGATGTGACGTTCACTTCGCTGCGCATCACCGTCGAGGAGACGCGTGGGCAGCGGGGCGTGTACTACTACAGCGCCTGATGGAACCGGCCCTGATGGAGCCGATGCTGATGGAGCCGGTGCTGGAGGCCAGCGCGCTGCGCAAGGTCTTCCGCACCTCGGTGCGTGAAGCAGGTTTGACAGGCTTTCTCAAGAGCTTGGTGGCGCGTCGTTGGAAGGAAATGGTCGCGCTGGATCATGTCGACCTGCGCGTGCAGCGTGGCGAGTTCGTCGGCCTCATCGGTGCGAATGGTGCGGGCAAGACCACGCTCGTGAAGTTGCTGACAGGCATCATCCCCGCATCTTCGGGCACTGCGCGGTTGCTGGGGCGCGACAGCTTTCACTTGCGCGATGCCGAGAAATCACGACTTTCCTTGGTGATGGGACAACGCTCGCAGTTGTGGTGGGACATCCCCGCCATCGACAGCTTTCAGTTGTTGCGTGAGATCTACCGCATCCCGGCTGCGGACTTTGAACAGCGGCTGAGTAGCTTTGCGGCTCGACTGGATGTGACGGACAAACTGGAGACTCAGCTGCGCCATCTCTCTTTGGGACAGCGCATGAAGATGGAGATCATCGGAGCCTTCCTCCATGATCCCGAGGTCGTCTTCTTGGATGAACCGACCATTGGCTTGGACCTCGTCTCACGCGAGACGATCCGGCGTTTCTTGGTCGAACACAATCAACAGCGCGGCGCGACGATTGTCCTCACGAGTCATGATGTCGAGGACAT
>CAIKQM010000405.1 GCA_903829565.1 uncultured Planctomycetota bacterium | reverse complement strand
TGCAAGATTGCTGTGCGTGTGTGGATCATGTTTGTCCGGTTTTCTTGACGATGCCCATCAGCCGCAAGAGCGTGCGCGCGGCTTCCAGCGCGAAGGCTTCATCATTGATGTGCAGGTCGAGCTCGCGCACAGGAATTTGTCCAGCGTGGGCGCGGATCGCGCTGTGCAGTGCGTGGCGTGCTGCGGGGTTGTCGAAGGCGGCGCCTTCACGGTCCAACGCGGACACGCCGCGTTGCGGCAGCAGAATCTCGGCTGGACCGCAAGTGGCGGCGACTTTGGAGCCCAATTCCGCTCCCAAGCGGCGATTCTCCTCGACGGTGGTGCGCATCAACGTCACATGGGCATTGTGCACATGCAGTTGGCGCGTGCGCCAGGTCTCCGGGACGCTGGCCAGTCCATGGAAGTTGACCATGTCCAAAGCGCCGCTGGAGACGACTTGCGGGATGCCCGCCAGTGCAGCGGCTGTCAAGCGTGTTGGACCAGCACTCAGCACGCCGCCCACCAATTCATCGGCCAGCTCGGTGGTCGTGATGTCCAAAACACCTGACACGAGTCCATCGTGGATGAGTGCTTCCATCGCTTGGCCGCCGGCACCCGTCGCGTGGAAGACCAGCACTTCCACGCCATGGTCTTCCAGCTCGCGCTTGGCGCGCTCGACGCACGGGGTGGTTACTCCAAACATGGTGGCGGCCACCAAGGGGGCTTCGCCGTCTTCTGTCACACGTACTTGACGCAAAACCATGCCGGCCATGGCATGGGCGGCATTGGACAGCACCCTACGCGAGATGCGGTTGAGTCCCAGCACATCCACGACGCTATTCAGCATCAGGATGTCCTTGTCGCCGACATAGCCGCGTGTGTGGCCAGAGGCGAGCGTGGACACCATCAGCTTGGGCAAGCCGATCGGCAAGGCACGCATGGCTTCGGTGGCAATCGTGGTGCCCGCTGAACCACCGAGTCCCAACACTCCCAGCAACTCGCCACGCGCGTGCAGCTCAAGGGCTACGGCCCTCACACCGGTCGCCGCAGCCCGCACCGCAGTTGCGCGCTCTCCGCTGGCCTGCAACTCGCCGAGGCTTGTGCCTGCATGAGCCAGCACCTGCTCACGCGTCACATCGGGTGTGGTGTGCGGCGGATGCAGAGTTCCCGCATCCACAAGCGTAGTGGCAACTCCACACGCAGCGAGTTTGGTGCGGACGAAGTGCGCTTCTGCACCCTTCGTGTCCAACGTGGCGACGATCAGTACGCTCGGCGCCATGTGGGCTTCAGTTCCACGACTTCCACAGGGTCCAAGCACCGATCAACACAAAGGCCACGCCCGCCAGCCGCGTCAGCATCACAGGGTCGATCCAACGCGAGAGCAGCGAGCCCGCCAGCACACCGATGCCCGCTGCGGCAATGAGGGCCAAGCTGGAGGCCATGAAGATCGTCCACTTGCCTCCGCCTTGCGCGGCGAAGGTCATGGTGGCGAGTTGCGTCTTGTCACCGATTTCCGCGAGGAAAACGGTGCCAAACACTGTGCCGAAGATCTTCCAGTCCATGCGAGAGCCTCTCTGGATCAGCTGCTCACTGATCGCCTAGGAATGCATAGCGCCAATCACGCGGGGGGACGAAGGTCTCCTTGATCGTGCGTGGCGACACCCAGCGCAGCAGGTTCAGAATCGAACCGGCCTTGTCGTTTGTGCCCGAGGCACGCGAACCACCAAAGGGCTGTTGCCCCACGATGGCGCCAGTGGGCTTGTCATTCACATAGAAGTTGCCGGCGGCAAAGCGCAAGCGATTCGTAGCTTCCAGCACGGCCGCGCGATCATCGGCGAAGATCGCGCCGGTCAACGCATAAGCCGAGCTCGTCGCACACAGGTCGAGAGTCTCCTTGTACTTCTTGTCGGGGTAGACATGGATGGTCAACACCGGTCCAAAGAGCTCGGTGCACATCGTGTCGTACTTGGGGTTCAAGGCCTCGATCACGGTCGGCTCGACAAACCAGCCCACCGAATCATCACAGCGGCCACCCATCACCACGCGCGCGTCCTTGCTCTTCTTCGCGCCTTCGATGGCCGCCTTCTGCTTCTTGAAGCTCTTCTCGTCGATCACCGCGCCGACAAAGTTGCGGAAGTCGCGGATGTCGCCCATCTTGACCTCGGCCAACATGGCACCCAATTGCTCTTGGACTTGCTTCCAGAGCGACTTCGGGATGTAGGCCCGGCTCGCGGCCGAGCACTTCTGGCCTTGGTATTCAAAGGCCCCGCGTAGCAGGTTGGCGCACAGCGCCGTCACATCACACGAGTTGTGCGCAAAGATGAAGTCCTTGCCACCGGTCTCGCCGACAAGGCGCGGGTATTGACCGTAGTTGTCAATATTTTCGGACACGGCCTTCCAAATGCCATTGAAGACACCCGTAGAACCCGTGAAGTGCACACCGCCCAAGCGGCGGTCCTTCACGACGGCGGCACCCACACTTGCGCCCGAGCCGGGCACGAAGTTGATCACGCCATCCGGCAAGCCGCTTTCGCGCAGCAGTTGGTACACGAACCAGTTCGAGTACACCGAGGTGGAGGCCGGCTTCCAAATGACCGTGTTGCCCATCAGCGCCGGTGCCGCCGCCAGATTGCCGCCGATGGAGGTGAAGTTGAACGGCGTGACAGCGAACACGAACCCGTCGAGTGGACGGTGCTCCAGCCGGTTCCACACACCAGGGGCCGAGATGGGTTGCTCGGCCATCAAGCGCTCGGCGAAGTGCACATTGAAACGGAAGAAGTCGATCAGCTCACACGCTGCATCAATCTCCGCTTGGTGCACGGTTTTGCTCTGGCCGAGCATGGTGGCGCCGTTGATCAGATCGCGATGCGTGGTGGCGAGCTTCTCCGCTGCGCGCAGGAAGATCGCTGCGCGCTCCTCAAACGGCATGGCCGCCCAAGCGGGGCGAGCCGCCTCTGCGGCGTCGATGGCTTGCGCGATCTCCTTCGGTCCCGCTTGGTGGAACACGCCGAGCTTGTGACGCCGGTCATGCGGCATCCACATCGAGTCGACGCTACCGGTCTTGAGGGCGGCACCTCCGACCATGACGGGGACCTCGACCTGCATGGAAGCCAGCGACTCCAGCTTCTTCTTGATGCTCTCGCGCTCCGGAGATCCGGGTGCGTAGCTCTTGACAGGTTCGTTGACGGGGACCGGGACGCGGAAGTTGCCTAGGTTCATGATGGGTGGTTTGGGGCCGCAAGGATTGTGCGGGTCCGACACGCGGGTGTCCAACGACTGCATGCCAATCCAGCCCGCCTCTTCCCCGCGGGAGGTTCGGGGTACATCATGGTGCAGCGGAATCCGCGATGGGCGCGGCTCCGAACCTGAACGCACGCACTATGCGCAACTACACAGCCTGGCTGTTCCTACCTCTGCTGACCTCCTGCTTTGCGCTCTCTTCCACGGAGGCGCCGAAGGAGGTGACGACGGTCGAGCCGGTGAGTGCTCCTGCACAGGTTGAGCCGGCGGTGGACGCCGAGGCGGCCGCCAAGAAGAAGAAGGAGCTGACAGGCAAGCTGCGCGACTTGGAGTGGGCGCGCATGGAGCTCAAGATCGAGCGCCAGAAGTTGACCGCGGCCGCCCGCAAGGCCCAGGACGAAGTGGAAGAGGCCGAGCACGCCTTCAAGAAGGCCGCGGCGGAGTTGGATCACTACACGCAGGTAGAGCAACCGCTCGAGCTCGCGCGTGCGCAGTTGGGCTTGGATCGTGCGGAGTGGGCCATGGAAGAGGATCGGCAAGAGCTGGAGGAGCTGAGGAAGCTCTATGCCGACAACCAAGTCGAGAGCACGACGAAGGAGCTAGTGATTCAGCGCTCGGAGAAGAAGTTGGCCTTCGCCAAGCTGTCGGTGGAGCACGAGCAGACGGAGTTCAACGCGAAGAAGAACTTCGAGTTGCCCACCAAGCTCAAGTCACTCGAGCGCGCCAAGGTGGAAGCTGAAAAGAGCTTGCGCGATGCGCGCGCGGACAAGACGCGCGTGGCTGATGAGAATGAACTCGAGCTGCGCAAGTCCGAGGCCAAGCTGGACGACCTCGAGCAGGAGATCAAGGAGTTGGGCGGCACGGTACCTGCGGAGCCGAAGAAGGAGAACGCGGATAAGAAGCCCAGCACTGATAAGAAACCCAGCACAGACAAGAAGACCGAGAAGAGCAAAGAGGGTGCACCCAAGTGAGCGTGTTGCTCTCCCTCTGCGCAGCCTTTGCCTGCGCCGCTCAAGAGCCCGTCACGCCGCCTGCGCCTAGCGCAGCCGAAGTGGTGCCGTTGGAGTTGGTCGCTGAGTCGATGCAGCGCAGCGTCGACTGGCTAACGGCCAAACAGAATCCTGATGGGTCGTGGGGCGATGCGGCTCCGGCTTCGTTGCATGAACTCAACTACTCGCCTGCTTCGTTCCGCCACTGGCAACTGGCAGGCGGAGCGATTTCACTGTGGGCGTTCTTGCAGTTGGAGGAAACGCCCAAGCTGCGCTCAGCCATCGAGCGCGGACTCGACTTCACGCTCGACGCGCCTTTGCCGTTGCGTGGCAACAGTTGGGACATCGACGGCAACTGGGCCTTGCTGTATGTGACGATTCTTCTGGATCACGCCGCAGGTGACCCGCGCTTCCAACAAGAGCCGTGGAAGACGCGCTACTTGGGTCGCATCGAGCGTAAGGCCGCGGAGTACCTCGCGCGCTTGAAGCTGATGCAAGGGCACATGGGTGGTTGGGGCTACTACGAGGGCGAAGTCGTCGCTGCGCAACCCAGCTGGTCGACGTCGTTCTCCACTGCGGCAGTGGTGCCCGCCTTGTACTCCGCCAAGAAGCGCGGCTGGCCCGTAGATGAACCCATGATGAAGGCGGCGCTGGGCTATGTGCAGCGCTGCGCCTTGCCCTCGGGCGCGTACCAGTACGATTTGCGCCCGATTCCGCGCCACAACGGTGGCGAGAGCATCGACGAGATCAAGGGCAGCCTAGGGCGCATCCAGATCGGCAACTGGGCGCGTCGCATGGCGGGGGATCAACGCGTGGATGATGCGAAGATTGCCCGCGGGCTGGACTTGTTCTTCGAACACCACAAGTTCTTGGATGTGGCGCGCATGCGGCCCGTGCCGCATGAGGCGTACTACGCCAATGCGGGCTACTTCTACTTCTTTGGTCACTGCTACGCGGCTTTGGCTGCCGATCAACTCGCCGATCGGGATCTGCGTCGCAAGTACCAGCGCCTCATTCGTGGGCAAGTGCTCAAGGCGCAAGGCAAAGATGGTCAGTACATCGACTTCGTGGGTTCCTTCTACAGTTGGACCTATGCCACGGGCTTTGCGCTGGTGGCTTTGCAGAAGGGGCTTGCGGCCGAAGGAGAAGGTCAGTGAGTTCCACGCGTGAGTACTTGTTGCGCTGTTTAGAGCCGCACTTGGATGCGCGTGCACACGAATGGTTAGTGAGTGCCTGCGCGGAATGTGAAGCGCTGCCTCATCAACCTGAGGTGCGCTTTCCGACCTTGATCTCGCTGGCGTCACGCAAGGTTCCGGCCAAGCCTTTGGCACCTACGCTTGCGCAGCGTGCCACCGCTCACGAGCTGGTGTCCGGCTGGAATCCCGAACGCTGGACGGTGCTGGAAGCGGTGCGCGCGGTCCTAGTGTTGTCGCGTGCTCATCTGGCTGGCCCCCAAGGTGTCGCGATCCTTGACGAGGTCTTTCGTCACGCCGACATCGGTGAGCTCTGCGCGCTCTACAAGACGCTGCAGCTGCTGCCGGACAACGCGCGCTTCACGTGGCGCGCCGGTGAAGGTTGCCGTTCGTCGATGAGTGCGGTGTATGAAGCCGCGGCTTGCGACACGGGCTTCCCGTATGCTCGTTTTGACGACGTGGCGTGGCGCCAACTGATCGTCAAGGCCCTCTTCGTAGGCGCGCCATTGCACCGTGTGTATGGCTTGGATGGGCGCCTGGATGAAGAACTGGCGCGCATCGTGCTGGACTTTGTGGAAGAACGGCGCAGCGCGCAACGCGGCATCGTGCCGGCCACATGGGCTTGCCTAGGTCGTAACGGAGGTGCGCGTGCACGCGCGTCTCTACTGACCGAGTTGAGCACGGATCATGCCGCTGGACGAGCAGGAGCCCTGCTGGGCTTGGCTCGAGCCGGCTACACCGACGATTTCAAAGCCTATGCAGCACGCGGTGATAGCGATCCGCTCGTGCAGCAAGCTCTCGGGCGTGCGCTGGCGGCGCGTCCGACGCAAGACGACTACGCGCCTCTCTTTGGACTCTGACAGGACCTGCACTCATGCGCTTCTTTGATCCCCACATCCACATGACCAGCCGCACCACCGACGACTTGGAAGCGATGTCCAAGGCAGGTGTGCGTGCCATCATCGAACCTGCGTTCTGGTTGGGACAACCGCGCACGAATGTGGGCACATTTGTCGACTACTGGTCGAGCTTGGTCGGTTGGGAACGCTTCCGTGCGGCCCAGTTTGGCGTAGCCCACTACTGTGCGATGGGGCTCAACAGCAAAGAGGCCAACGACGAAGGTCTGGCGCGCGAAGTGTTGGCCGAGCTGCCGCGCTTTGCCTTCAAGGAAGGTGTCGTCGCCATCGGTGAGATTGGCTACGACGAGATCACCAAGGCCGAAGAGAAGGCCTACCAGTGGCAGCTGGAGTTCGCCGCCCAGCATGACATGGTGGTGATGGTGCACTCGCCGCACCGTGACAAGAAGAATGGCATCCGGCGTTCGATTGCTGTGGCCAAAGAGTGCGGTGTGTCGATGTCCAAGCTCGTGATCGACCACAACAACGAAGAGACCGTGCAAGATGTGCTGGATGCAGGGGCATGGGCGGCTTTCACCATCTATCCCCACACCAAGATGGGCAGCGAGCGCATGGTCGAGATCGTGCGCCAGTACGGTCCTGCGCGCATCATCGTGGATTCCAGTGCCGACTGGGGTGTGAGTGATCCGCTGTCGGTGCCCAAGACGGCGCATCTGATGCTGGAGCGTGGCATTGCTGCGGAGGCGGTGGAGCTGACCACCTGGCAGAACGCGCTCGATGCCTATGGACAGTCAGGTCAAATTGACAAGGAGGCTTTGCTGCGCACGCCTTCGATTGACCAGCGCCAGCTCTTCCACCAAAACTCTGTCTTGCGTGGACAAGCACCGCGCATCGACGAAGTGGTCCCTAACAACTGACACGCGCCCTCTAGCCCATGCGCCCGATCGTAGGACTGGCTTTCGCACTGTGTCTGGTCGCCGGAGCAACGCTCGTAGGCTCGTGCAGCCCGCAGCAAAGTGCCAAGAAGCTGAACATCTTGGTCGTGTCCATCGACACGCTGCGCGCGGATCACTTGGGCTGTTATGGCTACACGCGGCCCACTTCGCCCAACATCGATGCGTTTGCTGCCAAGGCAGCGGTCTTTGAGAACGCGCACTCGTCGGCTTCGTGGACCTTGCCTTCGTTCGCCAGCCTGTTCACTTCGCTGTACTCCACCTCGCATGGGTGTTGGAAGGTGGACAGCCGCTTGGAAAGCGAACATGACACGTTGGCCGAGCACCTGCGCGATGCAGGCTGGGATACCAGTTTGATCGTGCCGCACGTGTTCTTGTCCGGGCAGTACGGCTTGCAGCAGGGCTTTGTGCACATCGACGACACGCTGGTGCGCACAGCCTCGGAGTCCAACAAGGTCATCAGCTCGCCGGCGATGACCGACAAGTCGATCGCGTGGCTGGAGCGC
>CAIKQM010000404.1 GCA_903829565.1 uncultured Planctomycetota bacterium | reverse complement strand
GCGACCATGGCCGGTGCCAGCGGCAGATCGAGCTCGAAGCTCGCCACGGTGCCGAGCAGCACAGCCAACAGGCCCAGTGCAGCGGACAAGCCGTAGAAGCGATCCATCGAGTGTGCCCACGGTCGCGCCGCCAGTGGCGGCAACACCAAGAGACCAAAGACCAGTACGGGGCCCACCACCAAGGTGGCGATGGAAACGGCGACTCCGACCAAGGCCTGGTGACAGACTTCCCAGCGCCGCACGGGTTTGCCCAGAACTTGGGCCCCTTCGGGATCGAACGCACAAGCCAGCAAGTCGTGCCGTGTCCAAGCGAAGACGGCTGCGACGACGAAGAGTCCCACGGCGATCGTTTCGAACTCGTGCACCCCTACGCCCAAGAGTTCGCCGAGCAGCAGCTCGTCCACATGGCCGCGTCCCACCGGCGACAAGCGTCCCAACACATAGGAAAGGGCACTCGCCACTGCGAAGGCAGCTGCAACACGCACCGGCTCGAGGCTGGGTTGCCCGCGTCGTCCTGCGCGTACCAAACCGTACAGCCCCATGAACACCGCCAGCGCGGCCCAGGCCAGATGCCAGTTGGTGCCCGCATGCGGATCTTCCAGTGCCTCGTCGACCGTGAGCCCGCCCAGGCCAAACGTCTTGATCCACCAGGGCAAGACTGCATAGCCGGCGATCATGCCGACCGATGCGAACTGCGGCAGAGCGATGGCTTGAAAGCTCGTGCGGCGCAGCAACAACTGCGTGCCGATCAGCGGCAAGACCAGCCCGGCGCTGACAGCTGCCAGGAGCGCCCACTTGAACAAGTCCAATCGGTCAAGCCAGCCGAAGTCGTCCATGTCAGCTGCGACCTCCGCGCGTGGTCCACAGCTCATCGAGGCCGCGCAACTCATTCAGCATGTGCGCGTCGAACTCGCGTACCTTGCCACCATCCACCCACACGGCGCGCGTCGCGGCTCCGCGCACCAACTCGGTCTGGTGTGTGACGACCACAAGTGTCAACCCGCACTCGGTCACCAGCGCGCGCAACAGCTCACGGATCGCCGCAGTGGCCTCGCGATCCACGCCGGACACAGGTTCATCCAGCACCAACAGCTCGGGTTCGGACACCAAAGCACGCGCGATCATGGCGCGTTGGCGTTGACCACCAGACAAGGCGTGAAAGGGCCGCTTGCGCAGTTCGTAGACGCCCACTTCGGCCATGCGAGCACGCGCGGCTTCGCGTTCGGTGCGTGAGAACGAGCGCAGGCCGTGCAGCCGTCCGGCTGCACCCGTACGCACGACCTCTTCTACGGTGATCGGCCACACCGGGTCCAGAGCTTCGCGTTGCGGCACAAAGCCCAAGCGTTCGGTCCAGCGCGTGCAACGTCCTGAAAGGGGAGGCAAGAGCCCGAGCAAGCCGCGCGCCAGCGTCGACTTGCCCGAGCCGTTTGGACCCAGCACTGCCAAGTAATCCCCGCGCTGCACCGCCACATCGACCGGGCCTACAACGGCTCGGCCGCCCCATCCAAAGGAGGCTGCGTGCAACTCGACGAGGACACCTGCAGTGCTTTCGGTCACTTCGTACCTGCCTCAGGTGGCCACGGCGTGCCAAACGCCTTGGCCAAGCGAGCGTGGAGCTCGTCCATCATGTCAATCCAACTGGACAAACGTCCGTCGGCATCGCAACGACTGGGCAACTCGCACACGGCACACGAGGAGGCTTCTGCCACGCGCGCCACGGTCGTGTTGTTCGACCATGGAGCCACCAGTGCAACCACGGGTGGCTGTGCCTTGAGCTTTGCCGTGAGTGCAGCCAAGTGATTCGGAGTCGGTGCGATGCCGGGCTTCTCTTCGATGTTGCCCAACGAGGTCAGACCCCACGCACGCACGACATAGTCGTAGTCCGAGTGGTAACTGACCACACGCCGCTCCTTCCACTCCTTGGCCGCGCGCTGCCAGCGTTGCTTGGCCTCGGCTAGCCGCTTGGTGTAGTCGGCATAGCGCGCTTCCAAACGCGCCTTCTCCTGCGGTAAGTTGAGCAGCAAGCCTTCGTAGATGCGCTTGGCCATGTACTCGCCCGCCAACGGGTCGAGGTTCATGTGAGGATTGCCATGTGGGTGCACATCGCCATCCTTGCGCGAAAGTTCCTGCGGAACATCGAGCGCGGCCCAGCCTTCGGAGACATTGATGAAGCCCTTGGCGCCCGGTTGCACGCGCGCATTGCCGCAACTTTCGAGCAGGCTAGGCACGAAGCTCGACTCCAACGACAAGCCGACTTGCACAAACACATCGGCCTTGTGCATCGCCACGAGGTGCGACGGACGCGCCGTGACCGCATGCATGTTGCTGGAGCCCTTGGCGAGTACCGTCACCTCGATGGCATCGCCTGCGATGGCGGTTGCCATGTCGGCCAGATCAGGGATGGTGGCCACCACGCGCAACTTGTCCGCCGCCTGCGCAGGCAGTGCGGCGCACAAGCTGATGCACAGGCTCCACCATAGGTGTTGCCAACGCATGGGGATCACCAGTTCACGCCGTGAGCGTGCGCACCGACAAAGCCGGTGTACTGCAAGACCAAGCCAAACACATCCTCTTCCCCTTGAGAGGTCTGGCGTACCGCGAGACGCAAGCGGTGGTACTCGCTGAAGTGCCGCGTGTAGTACAAGTCAAACTCGGTCGCATCCGGATTGTCGGTCGTGGGCAATTCTGCGGCTGCCAGCTGTGCACCAACGCTGTTGGTCGCGTCCCATGCATAGTCGCCATAAACAAAGAAGCCACTCAGACTCTTGTCGTCTACGGTCAAATCACCAGCGAGATCAGTGCCCAGAGTTGTGTCGCCATTGACGAACAGGAACTCGCTTCCGAATGTCCATTTGGCTTGACCATCGGCTCCAAAACCGTAGGTGATATCCAATCCGACGATGTTCTGCGCAAGGTCAGCGTTGCTGACTGCGCCGGCTTCCGCTTCGTAGGAAGACAAGCCAAGCCAAGAAGCGCCGACCTGAAGAATGGCGTCCTCTCCCATCTCCATGAAGCTCGTGAGACGTGCCGACAGCGTCAGGTCTCCCAAGTCCTTGCGTCCATCGGTGTTCCGCTCAATGTCTAGATTTTCGTACTCCTCGTTCTCGGTGTTGACAGCACCGAAAACGCCGAGTGACCACCGCAACGCTCCGCTTTCGCCGCCCGGGGTCCAGCCGTCCCACTGCACACCGTCGCCTCCCAGTTCGTTGCCAAGATAGGCGCGCAGCGGCAGCGGGCGCTCGACTGTGCGCAAGTCGTGCACATGCGCTTGCATCTGCTTGCCAAAGTCGAGGAAGAAGCGGCCCGCACGAATCGTGTGCGTGTCACCGAGCCCCTTGTAGTGGATGGCGGCCTCTTCCATGCCGATGCTGTCCTCCTCGGCGACGGCTACGAAGTAAGCCCAGGCCGTAGGATCGATCCATGACTTGGCGGACAGCTCCGCGCTGCGCAATTCCACGCTGAATCCATCATCGTCCAGATCACCGGAGAGATGGTCCGCTTGGGTGTCGACGACGAAGGCG
>CAIKQM010000403.1 GCA_903829565.1 uncultured Planctomycetota bacterium | reverse complement strand
TCGGCGCCATGCTTTCGACACGCTTCTAAGAGGACCACCATGTCACAGCAACGCACTCAGCTCTCGGTCTTGCTGCTGGCCTCGGCCTTTGCGTTCTTGGCGTGTGCCATCGACCAAGGCAAGTCGTCTCTCAGCGTCTCGGCACAAGAGTGGGACAAGTTGCGTGGGCCTGTCGTGCCCCACGACTCGTTCCCCGCCGATTGCACGCTGTGCCATGAAGGCGACAACTGGACCACCATTCGCAAGGACTTCGTCTATGACCATGCGAAGGAGACGGGCTATGCGCTGGTGGGATCGCACGAAGGCGCGGAGTGCTTGCGCTGCCACAACGACCGCGGACCGGTGGAGCTCTACAGTGTGCGTGGCTGCGCTGGCTGCCATGAAGACCCACACGAGACACGCATGGGCAGCGAGTGCTCTAGCTGCCACAGCCAGACCAACTGGTTGGTGAAGGACGCTATCACGCAGCATGCGCGCACGCGCTTCCCGCTCGTGGGCGCCCATGCTGCTGCTGCGTGCTTTGCTTGTCACCAAGGTGCGGAGGTGGGCCGCTTCGAGCGTGTGTCCACGAACTGCGTGGACTGTCACCAAGCGGACCTCGTGCAAGCCGTGGCTCCGGATCACCGCGCACTAGGCTGGGATACGCAAGATTGCAGTCGCTGCCATGCACCTGCTGGCTGGAATGGAACTGGCTTCAAGCACAGCACCTTCCCGTTGACCGGTGCCCACCGCACACAAGACTGCAGTGCCTGCCATGGCACGCCTGCGGTCTACCAAGGCATCCCCAACACATGTATCGGGTGCCACGACAACGAGTACAACCAAACGGCGAACCCTAACCACAGCGCCGCAGGCTTTGGCACGAGCTGCCAGCAATGTCACTCGACGAGCGGTTGGGAACCCGCAACCTATGCGCACACTGCGTGGCCGTTGACGGGTGCGCACCGCACGACCAGCTGCAACAGTTGTCATGGCGGTGGCGTGTACAACGGCACACCCACGAACTGTGTGGCGTGTCATCAAACGGACTACAAAACGGCCCCTGGGCATGTGAGCGGGAACTTCCCAACCAACTGTCAAGCGTGCCATACCACGACGACGTGGCAGGGCGCGTCATTCACGCACACAGGCATCACCAACGGCTGCTCGAATTGCCACTTGCCTGACTATCAGGGCACCACCAACCCCAATCACGCCGCAGCTGGCTTGTCGACGCAATGCCAGCAGTGTCACGCGACAACGACTTGGAACATCAACAACTTCAATCACTCGGGCGTGACGCGTGGATGTGTCGTGTGCCACGCAGGCAGCTTCAATCCGAATGAGACCCGGGAGCATCAGAAGCCGGGCGCTTCCCAAAACTGCCAGTGGTGCCACGACACGAACGACTGGGATGATTAGCGGCCAGCTGTAAAGTAGATTGGCGCGCATGAAGGGGCGTCACTGGCTCTTAGGACTGGGACTGTTGGGAGGAGCACTCGGCCTCGGTATCTTGGTCATCCATCGCCAAGGTGCCGCGCGTTGGGAAGCCGCACAGGCGGAAGCGCGACGCGTGCCCGACCCGCTGCATGTGCAGGAGTTGCGCCGTGGCCGCTCCGATGGGCCCGATCCCGGCCCTTGGCTCGTCTCGGTGGCTCAGTCGCAAGCGCGTTGGACTTTGCAGCAGCTGTTGCAGGTGGGCGCGCGCGACAATGTGCTGGCACGCTTGGAATCAGGCGAACTGGGTGACATGGGAGTCGCCGCAGCGCGACAACTGCGCAGCGCTTGGAGCGTGGATGGCGCTGGTACGGACGCCAACTGGACCTCGATGGCTCAGCGCTTGGAAGCGCGCCTGGAAGAGTCCGCGGGGATTGAACCGTGGCTCGACAGCGAGCGCGCGCTGTTGCATGTGGTGGCCTTGGGTGGTGAACCCTTGGTGAATCTTGCAGCCGC